>JAQUAE010000040.1:3458-10006 GCA_028687395.1 Anaerolineales bacterium
ACCCACCACAAAACGCCTGCCAGCACTGCCAGGAAGGATGCCAGGTAGAGCACGATCAGTCCCAGGCTGGTCCCATCGATCCACGCGCCGTAGATCAAGCCAGCCAGTGTGCTGAACAGCGCTACCCAGAATACGTATACCCAGGCCTTCAGCCGCCCTATGATGGTCGCCGTGATCAGGATGCTTTGCAGGCTCAGCTCCGGGTCGGCCATCAGGTAGGCCAGCAGCGGCCCACGGTGCATCCCCAGGCTGAGGAACATCTGCGCTATCGGCACCTCCACCAGCGTGGGGAAATACATGAACACGCCAAAAACCACCCCCGCCAGGTTGCCCAGCAGGGTGTTCTCCCCGGCCAGGGCTTCGATCCACTCCGGGCGGATCAGGACGCGGATCACGCCCACGGTGAACACGCCGGCGACCAACAGCGGAAAAATTTGCTTGACGAAGCGCCACGATTCCCACAGGAAATCCCGCACCTCGTTCTCGCTTAACTTCACCCGCAACAACCAGGCGAGGGGCGCCAATGCCAATAGCACGCCAAAGAACTTGCCCGTGAACAGGACCTCCAGGCCGCCGGCTTGCGGTTGCATGCCCAGCGCAGCGGTCAGCAAAGTGAGGCCCACCAGCGCCAGCGCCGCCCACGTCCAGCGGCTGAAGCCTTCGTGGATGTGCTCTATGCCCTTCCAGGAGGCAATCCCTATCAGCGCCAACAGCCCGATCAGAATCGCGCCCTGAGCGGTGACGCCTTCCTCCCCTTTTGCCGGATCAAAAGGCACCAATCGGTACAGAAATTCCTGGAAACGGTCCACGCCCGAGAGCGGCAGCGTCACTTGCGCGTAAGAGTCGGTCAACAGGCCAATCTTGAGCGTGCCCGCGAGCAGCAGCGCCACCAGGATGAGCAAGAAAGCCAGGGCAGCCCTATGCATCCCTTTCGGGCTTTGCGCCGCGAACATCGCATCCGTGGCTTTATCGTGGGCGAGATCCTCCCGGCTGAAGATCAGCGCCATGATCAGCCCGATGCCGACGCCAAAGGCCAGCGAGAGGAACAGGCGGGCAAAGGCCAGGTCTGCCCCGATCACCCCGCCCGTGTAGACCAGCGCCAGCACGTTGGCCGCCGGGGCGAAGAACAGGAAGGTGACCGCCGGCCCGATTCCTGCCCCCTTCTTGTAGATTCCCGCGAACAGCGGCACGATGGTGCACGAGCACACCGCCAGCACCGAGCCCGCCAGCGCCGCGGCGGGGTAAGACACGTATTTGGGTGTGTTGCGCCCAAGGAAGCGCGTCACCGATTCTTTAGGGATGAGCGCCGTCATCGCACCGGCAATGTAAAAAGCCGGCACCAGGCAGAGCAGCACGTGCGCAGCCAGGTAAGCCGCCAGGTTGCCCAACCCACCGCGCAACAGTTCAAGCAGAAATGCCGGGATGTCCATAATCACGCTTTCTCTTCGGCTGTGGGCAATGAACTGCCAATGTCCCCCAGGGGGAGGGTGACAGCCGCCTCGGGCGCTGCCGGCGCGCAGTGCGGGCACGGGCAGCCCTGCAGCAGTTTCTTCCCCCACGCTTCCTGCCGCGCCTCCGGGGTGATTCCCGCCGCGTGCGCCGCTTGCAGGATCAACGCCGTCAACTCTGCCCTTTCCAGCCGGTAATAGACGAAGCGCCCCTCTCGCCGCGCCGCCAGGATGCCCTCCTGGCGCAACGCCATCAAGTGCTGGGAGATGTATGCCTGGCGCAGCTTGAGCACCGCCTCCAGGTGGCACACACACGCCTCCCCCTCCCCGATGGCCAGCAGAATCTCCAACCGCGCCGGCTGGCTCAGCGACCTGAACAGCCGGGCGATTCGTGTCGCCGCGTTTTGTTTTCTCATATTCAAAATCCTGAATAGATTGTATCCCCTCTCGCCTCCCCCACCCAGTGACGATTGTCACCTGTTTGCTATTTCCCCCGTCACCTCACCGCTAGCCCAGCGCGCCTCCCGGCTTTGACCAAACTACCTGCCTCCAGTCATACCGCGGCCAGTGATGATCCTCTCTAGCCCTCCTCTCGCCCCTCCCGGGCGCAGCGGAGAATCTCTTCCCATCCCCCCTCTCGCCCCCCGACATTCAAAATGTCGGGGAACAAGCAGGGTGAACTCAAATTTCAAATCGTCATTTCTAATTTATGAATTTCTTCCCTCTTCGTCCCGGAACACCAATCCCGGCCTCCACGGCGTCCCCAGCGCCGGGAGCACCCAGCGGTCCAGCCCCCACCAGCCCGCTGTCCGCCAGGCCAGCACCAGCCACGTGGCGATGGCAAACAGAATTGGGTTGGTGCTCACCGCTCCCGCCAGCAGGTAATTCATGTTCATGAAACTCCCGAAGAACGCCGCAATGCCGGTAAACAGTCCCAGGATTAGCGCAATGCCCACCAGCACCTCGCCCCAGGACACCAGCATGCTCCACACCTTCGGGTAGGGCAGCACCAGGTTGGTCAGGAACCACGCGTATAGCGGCTGCACGTCAGGGTGCGCCCCGCCTGTCTTCTCCAGCGCCGCCTTCACGAATCCGGTGATTGCCGCCCCTGCCTCGCTCCCCGTCCACGCCGGGTTGTTCAATTTCCCAAGGCCGGCTGATAACCATTGCCAGCCCACGTACACCCGTAAGACCAGCCAGAGCCAGGCGAAGCGCACGTCGCTGAACAACGCCTTGGCTGCCGGTGGCTCCTCGATGTGCGTCACGAACCGCCGGGCTGTCTGGGCACTTTTAAGTCCTTCCATGAAATCCTGCCTTTCTAACGGATACATTCAGAGTGATATTGTCCTATTATAGGCCGGAATCGCCGGCGCGGCAAGTGACACGGGCAGGGCCACGAAGGGGGTGTAGGTCTAAGGTAATAGGTTTAATGTTGGGGGGAATTTGGAATTTACAAATGACGATTTACGATTTTCAAAATGATAGGAGATTCATTGTTTGGAAAAACGATTTGGGGTTTTGTGGTAGTCCTGACGGTCAAACCGTCAGGGATCACTCAGGATAGGGACGAGGAAATCCTTCGCTCAGAGGTCAGGGTCTGGCGGTTAAGAGGATTGAGCGTCTCAAGCAAGGGTTGGGCGGGAAGGCGGCTTGTGTAGCTTCGCCAGGGTGACATTAAGGTAATAGGTTTAATGTTGGGGGGAGGGGATTTAGAATTTGCAAATGACAATTTCGAATTTGGGGAGGGAGGGAGATCCTTCGCTCTTCGACGATCGCGGCCTGACTTCGCGCCTCCCTGTCATATGTTCAGCGACAGTTTGACTGTCGCATCATTCTTAAGCCTGACAGTTCCTTCGTTACACTCGGGAGAGGCAAACTGGCGGGGATCTTCGAGGGTAAGGGGGAGGATGTGATAGACTCTGGGGGATTCCCGGCGTAGCAAGCCCACGAGGGCAACGCGACCGACACGATGAGCTCCCCCCGACTGAGACCCCCAAACCGCCTGTATGACGCCTATCTGATAGACCTGGATGGGACGGTGTACCGCGGCGAGCGCCTGCTGCCGGGGGCCGGGGAGACGCTGCAACGGCTGCGAGGCATGGGGCGCAGGCTGGTCTTCCTGACCAACGAGGCGGCGCGCCGGCGGGAGGACTTCGTGGAGAAGCTGGCAGGCATGGGTGTGCGTGCGGATAGGGAGGAGATCCTTAGTTCGACGATGGCGCTGGTGACGTTCTTGAACGAGACCCTGCCGGGGGGGCGGTTGTTCGTGATTGGGGCGAGCTCGCTGCATCGGGAGCTGGCGGAAGCAGGCTTCGAGCTGAGCGAGGCGCCGGGGCGCATCCAGGCGGTGATCGCCAGCAACGACTACGAGTTCGACTACCGCAAGCTGCGGATTGCCTACGAAGCCATCCGGGAGGGGGCAGCGCTGTACGCCACGAATCCCGACCGGACAGTGCCGCTGGCCAGTGGTGGGGAAGCGCCGGACACCGGGCCGATCATCGCGGCGATCGAGGCGGCGAGCAACCACCCCCTGGACGCGATGGTGGGCAAACCCTCGGGGGCGATGGCAAAGGCGGCGCTGCGCTTGGCGGGAGTCCCCGTAGCGGGTTGCTTGCTGGTGGGGGACAATCTGGAGACGGACATCCGCATGGGGGTGGAGAACGGGATACCCACGGCGCTGGTACTGGGAGGTGTGACCAGCGCCAGTGCGCTGAAGGTGGCTTCGATCCAGCCGGATTTTGTGCTGGGCAGCCTGATTGACCTGATTGCGCCGGGAAGCGACTGGGAGGCGCAGGAGAGGTTGCCAGGTGGTCAGGGGGCGCAGGCGTAAACGCTGACGCCGTTGAAGTGACCGGTAAGGATTATGCGCTCTTCGGCGCTGGCCCAGTCATCCACCCCGAGCTTGCGTAACACCCATAAGGACACATGGTAGGCGCCAATCTGCTGGCGGGTGATACCAAGGTAGAGCTCCTGAGGGGTCCAGGCTTCGAAGCCCGGCGGTATGGTACTGTGGCCGATCTCGTTGACGCGGCGTTCATCCAATTTATCGCAGCGAGGCTGCACACCCTGCCAGATATGGGCGGCTTCGTGGGCGATGCTGGCTGCAGTCAGATAACGGTTATCAAAGAGGTTCCTGGCGTACAGGACGATGACACCCCTGGGAGGGCGATCGCTATAGCCGATAGCCTGAGCTGCGGCCAGAGTCTCCGGTAAGCGGGAAACCAGGGAAGTGGTGTTATCACTGGGGGAGAAGATGAGGGGCTTGAGACCTTGAAGCTCAGGATGATCGAAGATCTCGAGGGTGGTGTGAAGGAGGGTGATCTGCTGCAGGCTGAGGCGGTCGACGGCGTAGAAAGCGGATTCGATATTTGGGATGGCGAAGCGGAAGCGGGGATAGACGTGCTGCATGGTGTTCGGCCCGGCGGGGTACTCACGGTCGAGCAAGTAGTTGGTGATCGAGTCGCTGCCAACCTTTGGGTCGAGGCGACGGGCATCCGCCTTGAGCACCCAGGCGCCGCTGGAGTCGACGTATTCGACGAAGCGGCCATCGGGGCTGATGCGCTGAGACAAGCCGGGAATCTGGGGGGCGAGAATATAAGCGGGGAGGGAGGCGGCAGGGCGGATGGTAAGGAACAAGCTCTCCGCGCCGCTTTGCTGGGTGGATTTCTCATCGATGAGGTAGAGCACCAGGCGTTCCGTTCCCTGGTCCTGGAGAGCGGCGAGGCGCAGCGCGGGCTGGGCGTCGTTGGGCAGCACGCCATCCGCCAGGCGGCTGGTGTGCTCGTCCCACTGAGAGAGGAAATCGGTGAGCAGGGGCTGCTCGGCGGGCGGCAACGGGGCTTCGCCGGCCGCGAAGGCTTCCCAGGCAGCTTTGCGCTTGGCGGAAAGGTTCATAGCAGGCCAGTACTTGGAAGAGGTGACCTCTGTCAACGACTGGCGGAGCTGGGAGACGACGTCGGGGGTGGGGGTAGGGGTGCGGGTAGGGGTAGGAGTGGGCGTGGCGGTGAAGGTGGGAGAAGGCGCTGGGCTGGGCGGGAGCGGGGTGGAGGCAGCGGCGCTGGAACGGGATTCTGGCAGGGGGCTACTCCCTTGCAGGCCCGGGCTTGCACAGGCGGATAATAACAACGACAAGCAGAAGAGGATCCCGTAGGTGGTTCTCATCATGCTCCTTACGTGCTGACAGTCGAAAAAATTAGTAAAGGATCCACCCAGTGCGAGGCGAAGAAACCCCCAGGCAAGAGACCTGATGCGAAGCAGGTGGTGTAAGAAGGGCGCGAGGTGACGTCGATGCCGGTTCAATTTTACCATCAAGGGGAGGCAAGCCGGCAAGGAGCGGAGTGGGGGAAGTGAATCATGGTGTGGGGAAGAGGTGATCAATGTAACTTGACGAGGGGTAACAAGGAGAGTAAGATAGCCAGCGGTTGGGGAGTAGCTGCCTGCGCCCCTGCAGGAAGGTTGTCGACAAGCACGGAGGAGACTCCCGGCAACCTGCTCGCCCGGAGAGACCAGCCAGACCACCAAAGCATCACGCTTATGGTGGTTTTTTGTACTCAGCATTGCCAACCCAAGAAATGAGGCAAAGGCATTGGATGATTTATTATTCACTCTGGTCGTTGCTGTGGGGCTGGCGATGGACGCCTTCACGGTCTCGCTGGGGATCGGCACGGGACAGAACGCCAACACCCGGCGGGCCAGGCTGCGCCTGGCGTACCACTTTGGGCTATTTCAGGGGGGGATGACGGCGCTGGGGTGGCTGGCGGGGAGCACGATCGAGCCGTACATCAGAGAGCTGGATCACTGGATAGCGTTTGCGCTGCTGGCGTACGTGGGGGTGCGCATGATACGCTCGGGGATGAAACCGGGGCAGGAAAGCTACCGGAGTGATCCGTCGCGGGGCGGCCTGCTGGTGGTGCTGTGTCTGGCGACGAGCATGGACGCGCTGGCGGTGGGTTTGAGCATGGCGATGCTGGAGACGCAAGTGCTGCTGCCGGCGCTGATCATAGGGGTGGTGACCTTCGGGTTATCGCTTGTCGGCTCGACCTGGGGGAACCAACTGGGCCAACGTTTCGGGAAACGCATGGAAATCCTGGGCGGCGTGAT
>JAQUAE010000388.1 GCA_028687395.1 Anaerolineales bacterium
CCTGCCTCCCCTGCTGGAACCGCCCACCGCCACCCTGCTGCAACCCACCCGCCTCTACGATCGCAGCGGTGAGCACGTGATCGCCAGCCTGCAAAATCCGGGAGTGGGCGAACGCCGTTTCCTGCGCGTTCCCTCCCCAGGTTCCAGCGGGCAGAGCCAGGCGCAGGAGGTGTTTCCTCCCGACCTGGTCGAAGCGACCATTGCCGCCCAGGACCCGCAGTTCTACCAACATAGCGGCGCCACCTGGCAAGGCGTGTGGAACGGCGCCCAACCCACCCTGGCCCAGCGCCTGGCATCCGACCTGCTGCTGTGGGACGAGGCCGCGTCCCTGCGCCGGAGCTTGCGGGAAAGCCTGCTGGCCATGCAAATCACGGACGCCTATGGGCGCGAGAAGGTGCTCGCATGGTACCTGAACAGCGCCCCCTTCGGCGTCCGGGTAGTGGGCGCCGACGCCGCGGCGCGGCTCTACCTGGGGAAACCAGCCGTCGAATTGAACTTGATCGAGTCGGCGTGGCTGGCCAGCGCCGCCGGACAGCCAGCCGTGGACCCGGCGAGCGATCCCGAAGCTGCCCGCTCGCGCGCCCTGGAAGTGTTGCAAAGCATGTATGCGCTGGGCTTCATCACGCCCGAAGAGGTGCTCTCCGCCACGCAGCAATCCCTGTCCTTCCGCCCGCTGCCGAGCGAGGACGCCGGCGCAGCGCCCGCCTTCGTTACCCTGGTGTTGGAGGAGTTGGCTGCGCAAATTACCCCCTCACGCCTGGAACGGGGCGGGTTGCGCATCCTGACCACGCTGGACATTGACTTGCAGGCGCAAGCTGTGTGCGCCGCGGCAACGCAAATGCTGCGCCTCAATGACCCCGCTGCAGAAGCGCCAGCGCCTGAAGGTGCGACCTGCCAGGCGGCGCGCCTGCTGCCCACCCAAACCTCCAGCCCGGAAAACCTGCCAGCAGGCCTGGAAGCCAACCTGGTGGCGTTCGACCCCACCACCGGGGAGGTGCTCGCCTTGGTGGGCGCCAGGATTGCTCAGCAGGGCTCGCCAGGCGTCGGGGAAGCCTCCAGCCTGGCGTCAGCGCCGTTGCGCGAGCACTCCGCGGGCAGCCTGCTGACCCCCTTCATTTACCTGACCGCCTTCAGCCGCGGCTACGTCCCCGCTTCATTGGTGTGGGATATTCCCATCCAGACGGGCGAGATGCCAGTCGAGAATTTCGACGGTCGCTTCCACGGGCCGGTGCGCCTGCGCCTGGCGCTGGCTAACGATTACCTGGTGCCTGCCGCCCAACTGCTCACCCAACTCGGCGCTCAAAACGTCCGGCAAACCCTGGCGCAGATGGGCGTCATTGCCCTCAAATTGGGCGGCCAAGGCCGCCTGACAAATATGGGGGACATGCAAACGCTGCTGGAGAGCCGCTTCAACCTGCTGGAGCTCAGCCAGGCCTATGCCGTCCTGGCCAATCAGGGCAACCTGGTGGGCTGGACGGCAGGAGAGAGCGGCGCGCCCCAGGCGGTGAACGCCCTGCGCCCGATCACGGTGTTGCACGTGGAGGACTCCGCGGGAAACACCTGGGTGCCGGAGGCAGGGGCAGCCATCCAGCCGCAGGAGCGCCCGGTCATCAGCCCCCAACTCGCCTACCTGCTCGTTCATTCCCTGATGGACGAGGCGGCGCGCTGGCCCAGCTTCGGGCATCCCAACCCGATGGAGATCGGCCGCCCAGCCGCAGTCAAGAGCGGGCAAACCCTCTCCGGGCGGGACGTGTGGACCATTGGCGCTACGCCTCAAATTTTGATCGGCGTCTGGATGGGCTACGCCGAAGCAGATCCACCCAACCTGATCGCCGCCAAGTCAGCCGCGGAGTTGTGGCACAGCCTGATGCAATACGCCCACCGTGACCTGCCCGTCCAGGGTTGGAAACAGCCAGCGGGGTTATCCGCCATCGAGGTGTGCGACCCCTCGGGACAACTGCCGAGCGAGGCCTGCCCGGCGATCGTCAGCGAGGTCTTCCCCGAGGGTAGCCAACCCAACCACATCGATACCCTCTACCAGAAGCTAGCCATTAACCGGGAGACCGGTCGCCTGGCAACTATCTTCACCCCGGCAGAATTCATCGTGGAACGTGTCTTCATGAAGGTGCCGCTGGAAGCCACACAGTGGGCCAAGAGCGCCGGTATCGCCCTGCCCCCAGATTCGTACGACGTGATGCTGGCGGCGCGTAACCGCTCCCCCCAGGCGCGCATCACCTCGCCGCAGATGTTCGCTTACGTGAACGGCAAAGTGAACATCACTGGCACAGCCGCCACGCCAGGCTTCGATTCTTACCACCTGCAGGTGGGCAGAGGACTGAATCCAAAAACCTGGCTTCAGATAGGTCGGGAAGGCAATCGCGCCGTCACGGATAGATTGCTCGCGAGCTGGGATACAACCGGTCTGAGTGGATTGTACGTCATTCAGTTGCTGGTGATGAACAAGGACCAGAGCATCGCCACCGACACCATCCAGGTCACCGTGGATAACCAGCCGCCGGAAATCGAGGCCCTCT
>JAQUAE010000389.1 GCA_028687395.1 Anaerolineales bacterium
TTGGCCATACGCCTCGAGCATACAGATGGCCTGGGGCAGGTGTTGCTCAGGGGCGATGTTCGAACCCAGGGCCAGGATCAGCCTGCGGGGATTACTCGGCCTGACTGCGTTCAATCTCCACCCCGACCGATCTAGCGAATCGGGCCGCTCCGGGCTTCTCCACCTTGACGCGCACCTTGGCGACGCGGGAGTCTTCCAGACAAAGCTTGGCCAGGTCGGCGGCGAGTGCCTCCACCGTCAGGCGTTGGGCGTTCTCGGCGTGATAAAGCACCTTCTTGGAAACTGTGCGGTAATTGACGCAGTCCTCGATGTTGTCGCTTTCCCCCGCTTTGTGTAAATCGGCGTACAAGATGATGTTGATGCGAATCTCCTGGGGTTTTTCCCGTTCCCAATCATTGATACCAATGATGCCGCGGGCGATTAGATCGTTGATGAATACCTGGTCCATGAAGGTCTCCTTGCCTTTTTTCAAATGAGATGCCTCCCCCCGTCCACGTGGATGATCTCCCCGGTGATGTATTCCGGGGCGTCGAGTAAGAAGTGCAGCGCCTGCCAGACTTCATCCAGGCGCGCCCACCGTTTGACCGGCAGCGCCGGATGGATAGGAGTTCCCTGGCCGCCACCCGCAGGCGGCAAAATGGCGCCCAGGGCCAGCCCGTTCACCGATATACGCGGCGCCAGCGCGGCAGCCAGCGACCGTGTGAGCGCCGCCAGCCCTGCCTTGCTGATGGTGTACGGCAGGTGTGTGGCGCCGGGGCGCAAAGCGCGCCAATCCAGGATGTTCACGATGTGGCCCCTCCCATCTGGTGGCACTGACCTGGCGAACGCCTGGCTCAACAGGAATGGGGCGCTCAGGTTGATGTTCAGGTGGCGGTTCCAGGCATCCAGGTCGGTATCCTCCCATGTGTGCGCATCGAAGATTGCGGCGTTATTGACCAGCGCGGCGAGGGGGCCGAACTGGCGGCTAAATTCGATCACCTGTGGGACGTCTTCGAGCTGGTTGAGGTCTTGTTTGATGAGGTGTGCAGTGCCGCCGAAAGCTTCGATTTCATGGCGGGTTTCGAGCGCTTCGGCGTCGGAATGGCCATAATGGATGATCACACGCGCGCCCTGACGCGCCAGCATGGTTGCCAGGTACTTCCCCAGGCGGCGAGCGCCTCCGGTGATCAGAATGCTTTTCCCCTCCAGCTTTTTCACGTTGCCCTCCTCGCTAACCAGTTGAGCATGCCCAGGCTGAACGCCAGCGCCAGCCAGGCTGTTACCTGCGCGCTGCGAATGCCGGCCGCCAGCAGGGGGCTGTCCGCCTGGAAGGCGACCAGGAATAACCTGGCTGCCGCGCTCAGCGCAACGAGAACCCAGAAGCTCATTCCCGGGACATGGCGCGGAACCAGCCCCAGCTTTGGCCAGGTCAGCACGGTGATACCCAAAGCGGCCAGGATCTCATAAAGCTGGGCGGGATGGCGCCGGCTGCCCCACATTTCCATCGCCCAGGGTAGGTCACTGGGCAATCCGTAATGGCTGCCAGAAGCCAGGTGCGCCAGTCCAATAGCGACCAGCAAGGCGGCGAAACCGGGCGCCAGGCTGTCCAGGGTGCGCCCCCAATCGAGCGACTTTCTTTGAATGTAAATGGCGCCGGCGATCCCTGCTGCAACGTAGCCGCCCAGCGGGTCGACCAGCCCCGTGTTGAGGGAGATGGCGCTGGCAGGGGATGCGAGGAACGCCGCGGGATATTGGGCAATATAGCTCAAGCGCCCACCAATCACCCCGGCGAGGATGGCGATCAGCGCCAGGTTGTAGAGCTGGTTGGGCGGCACCTGGTACAGCGGGGCGACACGTTCTACGAGGCTCAGCGCGACCCATATTCCGAGCAGGATTACCAGGCCGGTGGTCTGGATTGCTAAAGGGCCCAGGTTAAGGATGGGCAACATCAGGGTGCGCTTTCCAACAAGTTCTCTATGCGGATGTTGAGCAGGGCTTCGGACATCGGCCCGCCGATGATCACTTCACGGATGACGCCCGTACGGTCGACGAAAAAGGTCGTGGGCAAAGCCTGTATTCGGTATAAATGGCCAACTGCCCCGTTTGTATCCAGCAAGATGGGGAAGGTGAGTTTCTGGGCTTGAGTAAACGCGGCGACTTCGTTGAGGCTATCCTGGTTGGTGGCATTCACGCCCAGCACCACCAGGCCCTGCGCCTGTCGCCGGCGATATGCTCGTTCGATGGCAGGCATCTCCGCTTTGCAGGGGGAGCACCAGGAAGCCCAGTAGTTGATCACTACCGGCTGGCCTGCAAATTGGGAAAGGGAGAGCTCTTCGCCCTCCAGCGTGGAGAGGCTGAAGTCCGGGGCGGCAAAACCTGTCTGAGGCGCAGGCTGGCTGTCTTGTAGTGCGGAGGCGTCCTCGACCTTGGAGATCCAGATCCAGACTAACCCCAGGAGCAAGATCGAGAGAGAAGCCGTCTGGCGGCGATAGCGGTGGATGCTCATTGGGTGGTAAGTGTAAAGTGGAGTGAGGAGCGTGTCAAGCCCGATG
>JAQUAE010000390.1 GCA_028687395.1 Anaerolineales bacterium
TCAGCGCGGCGTTGAACGGCCCGCGCAGGCGCTCGACGAGGTCCTCGGTCAATTGTTCGAAACGCGCCCGGCTCAGCTTCATTTGCAGGTGCTTGGGCCCGCTGGCGTCGGCGGAGACATACGGCAGATTGATCTCGGTCTCCGTCACGCTGGAGAGCTCGATCTTGGCTTTCTCCGCCGCTTCGCGCAGGCGCTGCAACGCCTGGCGGTCCTCGCGCAGGTCGATACCCTGCTCGCGCTTGAACTCGTCGGCCACCCAGTTGACAATGCGCTGATCCCAATCATCGCCGCCCAGGTGGGTGTCGCCGTTGGTGGCTTTCACCTCGATCACGCCATCGCCCACATCCAGGATGCTGACGTCGAAGGTGCCCCCACCCAGGTCAAAGACCAGGATGGTCTCGTTTTCCTTCTTATCCAGCCCGTAGGCCAGGGCGGCAGCCGTCGGTTCGTTGATGATGCGCATCACTTCCAGGCCGGCGATGCGCCCAGCGTCCTTGGTGGCCTGGCGCTGTGAATCGTTGAAATAGGCTGGCACGGTGATCACCGCTTTGGTTACCGCCTCCCCCAGGTAGGCTTCGGCATCAGCCTTCAGCTTGCCCAGGATCATGGCGGAGATCTCCTGGGGGCTGTACTCGCGCCCGTTGATGGGAATCATCACCCGCGCGTCCCCCGCGTTGCCCTTCACCACCTGGTAGGAGACCATCCTGCGCTCGGACTCGACCTCGTCGAAGCGCCGCCCCATGAAGCGCTTGATCGAATAAACAGTATTCTCCGGGTTGACCACAGCCTGGCGCTTGGCGGTTTGCCCCACCAGACGCTCGCCGCTCTTGTTGAAAGCGACCACGGATGGCAACAAGCGCGGGCCTTCGGCGGTGGTGATCACCGTCGGGTCGCCGCCTTCCATGACCGCCACGACGCTGTTCGTGGTTCCCAGGTCGATACCTATAATCTTGGCCATAGCTTTCTCCTCTCGACTATTGCAGAGTTCTCGATATGGTAAAGATACCCATTTAACGCAAGAAGACTATTAACGGTGCGTAAGAAGACTATCAACAATTCCTCCCGGCGAGGGGGAAAGAGGAGGCCTGGGGCTCAGCCATGGGCAGGTGGGGTGCAGCGCGGAGGCGCTTTATGGTGCGGTTTCCGCACCTGATAATTATTTAAGGTTAGAGACGCAGGGATGCTCCCACCGCACCACCCACTCCCCCCTACCCGCCAGATGTAGGCCGGTCGCTGCTACTTACGCCAGCCATAGGCGCCAGCCCAGCGCCCTTTCAACCCCGCTTTGCGCCTCGTCCAGGAGGCTTTCTCATCTGTCGTTCACCTTAAAGATTCGATTATTTTTAGAGTGCCGTAGGTTTGCCGTATTGCCTCGCAGGCAGGTTCTCTGCTAGAATGTAGGAGCGGTCGAGAGATCATTCCTTCCGCAACAGCCACAGCTCCATATTTCCGGACTGACAATCCGAAAACAAGCGAATAACCGCATCCTTCCCCTATCACGTGCGTTGGCAGGGGGCGTGGCTACCTATTAGCGTTGACACGGAGAGGAGGAGCAGGGTATGAAACCGGAACAGGCATGGCAGGCCACTCTCGGACAGCTCCAGGTGGAGATGCCCAAAGCAGCATTCGACACCTGGGTTCGAGACGCAGAGCTGATTTCCTACGAAGACGGCACATTTATCATCGGCGTGCACAACGCCTACGCCCGCGACTGGCTGCAATCCCGCCTGGCAAGCGCCATCACACGCCAGTTGACCGGCAGCATGAACCGCACGGTCGAAGTGCGCTTCGTGATCTGGCAAGCCCTTGAGAAGCCGATGAAAGCGGAAGTCGCCGAACCTGCCCTGCCGCTGCCGCCCATATCCGCAAACCCCACCCTCAACGCCCGCTACACCTTCGAGCACTTCGTGGTGGGCACCAACAACCGCCTGGCCCAAGCCGCGGCGCTGGCCGTTACGGAAAAGCCCGCCCAGGCCTACAACCCGCTGTTCATCTACGGCGGCGTCGGCCTGGGAAAAACCCACCTGTTGCACGCCATCGGCAATTCCTGCCTGCAGCGCGACCTGCAGGTGCTGTACGTCTCCTCCGAAGAATTCACCAATGACCTGATCCACGCCATCCGCACCCAAACCACCCAGGCGTTCCGCGAGAAATACCGGCGCATCGACGTCCTGCTGGTGGACGACATCCAATTCATCGCTGGCAAAGAATCGACGCAGGAGGAGTTCTTCCACACCTTCAACACCCTGCACGGGCAGGATAAGCAACTGGTGATCTCCTCCGACCGACCGCCAAAAGCGCTGGTCACCCTGGAAGAACGCCTGCGCTCGCGCTTCGAATGGGGGCTGGCCGCCGACATCCAACCCCCGGATTTCGAAACCCGCCTGGCCATCCTGCGTCACAAGAACGACCGCGCCGGCCATTCCGTGGCCAATGACATCCTCGAGCTCGTTGCCCGCCGGGTGCAATCCAACATCCGCGAGCTGGAAGGGGCGCTGACGCGCATCGTCGCCTTCGCCGATTTGAGCGG
>JAQUAE010000391.1 GCA_028687395.1 Anaerolineales bacterium
CCGGCGGTGAGGCGACCCTCGCTAATCGCCGTGCGCAGGATGTTGAGCGCCGGGCGGTCCTTGACCGAGCCCCCCGGGTTGAACCATTCCGCCTTGGCGTAAAGCTGCACCCGCGGGGAGAGATGGGCGCCGATGCGCGCCAGTGGGAGCAACGGGGTGTTGCCCACGATGTTTTCCAGCGCGGAGGTCGTGGGTAGCGCGGCGACCTGCGTCTTGCTCAGCGCCAGAGATTGGGCTGTGATCGGTTTGTCCATACGCTTTGCTCCAGGTTAACTACCATTAAATAAAACGGCCAACAGACACCAAAAAAGGTGGTACGCAACCTTTACACCTCGCCGGGGCGATGTGCGGGGTTGTAACCACCTTTCGCCAGTCTGTTGACCGCTTGAAGCAGGGGTTCTACTTCACATGGATTGCTGTGGCGAGACGGCGGTTACACACCCCGCCTCGGACACATGCACGTAGCCATCAGGCATCCTCTCCAAATATTTAAGATAAACTTGATATATATTGTATCTTGTCCGCTGGTTTTGTCAAGCCCCTTTTTTGCCCTCTTCGCCCTTCTCACCCTCGCCGATGCCCAACGGCACCCACTTCTTGGCGTCCTTCAGGCGGTGCTGGATGCCCTGGCGATCGTGCACCTCGTCGAAGCCCTCCGGCTTGATGAACATCTGCTCGCCTTCCAGCAGGCCAGAGATGCCGCTTTGCCCGGGTTCTGGGCGTTTTTCGAGCTTGAACCTGGCCGCGTCCGCTGGGACGTAGTCGATAGGCTCTTCGTAGGTGGTGATATAGCCCTCGAAGTTGCGCAAGATGACCTTGTGGTCGGACATGCTGAGCAGGTAGTTGGGGGAGACGGGGATCTTGCCACCGCCGCCAGGGGCGTCGATGATGTATTGCGGCACAGCGAAGCCCGAGGTGTGGCCACGCAGGGCTTCCAGGATCTCGACCCCCTTGCCCACCGGGGTGCGGAAGTGCCCCGCCCCTTCCACCAGGTCGCACTGGTACAGGTAATACGGGCGGACGCGGATGCGCACCAGGTCCTGGACGAGCTGCCGCTGGACGTGGATGTTGTCATTTACTCCGGCCAGCAGCACCGACTGGTTGCCCAGCGGGATGCCCGCCCGGGTGAGGCGGTCGCAGGCTTCAGCCAGCTCGGTGGTGATCTCGTTGGAGTGGTTGACGTGGATGTTCAGCCACAAGGGGTGATACTTCTGCAGCATGTCGGTCAACTCGTCAGTGATGCGCATGGGCATGAAGACCGGCACGCGCGAGCCGATGCGCAGCACCTCGATGTGTGGAATTTCGCGCAGGCGGCTGAGGATCTCCTCCAGAATTTTGGGAGCCAGCACCAGTGGGTCGCCGCCCGAGAGGAGCACGTCGCGCACCTGCGGGGTGCGCTTCAAGTAGTCGAGCTGCATCTCGAACTCGGCGCGCGAGAAGGTGGCTGAGGGGTCGCCGACGATGCGCGAGCGGGTGCAGTAGCGGCAGTAGGAGGCGCACTGCGTGGTGATCAGCATCAGCACCCGGTCGGGGTAGCGGTGCACCAGCCCGGGCACCGGTGAGTGGCGATCCTCGGCAAGCGAGTCCTCCATCATTGCGGTGAACGGCACCATTTCGCGGTCGGTGGGGACCACCTGCTTGCGAATCGGGTCAGCGGGATCGTCCGGGTCGATCAGCGAGATGAAGTAGGGGGTGATATCCACGCGAAACAGGTTGGGAGCGGAGAGAGCCTTGCGCTCGCTCTCGCTCAGCCGGATGACCTTCTCGAATTCTTCAACCGTGTTGATGCGGTTGCTCAATTGCCAGCGCCAGTTGGACCATTGTTCAGCCGGTACGTCAGCGTAAACCGGAGCGCGCTTGGAGGGGAATGGATAGTTAGCCATGAATTTATCTCCTAGGGTAGACACAAACCGTTAAGCCATTAGGACCACAGGGACGTGGTTAAAGGGTTCATGGTTGCTTCCCCACGGGCGGGTCATGGTCGGGGCGGAAGAAACCGGTAAAGTAAGAGCTCTGCCAGGAGCGCAACATGCCAGGATTGTAAATGAAAAAAGACTGCCAGTCAACGCGAGCCGCTCGGCTGCCGACCGGCGCGATCCCCCTTGCAGAAGGTCAGGGGCTGAGCAGGACTTCCACGCTGGAAAGATGGATGACGTTGGACAGGCTGCCCTCGCCTTGCCACACCACCAGCAAGGCCGGGGTGGGTTCGCTGACCGAATAGGGCACCTCGATGACGAAAGTGCCATAGCCGCCGTCCTCGGGTGGGGCGCTGTTCGCAACCCGCTTGCCCACTACCTGCCCATCCTCGGCGATTAGCTGGGCGACCAGGTACGAATCGCTGACCGGCCGGCTCAACCCGTAAGCCAGCAAATTGCCCCCCTGGATGAGCGTCCGGGCGGGGGGTTGCTGGATGACGATCGTCTCCTGCATGTTGGCGGGAGGCACGATGTCCCCCTCGCCGATGGAGAGCAGGATGAGGGGCACCGAGTTCACCGCGGTGGTGCGCTCGAACTCGTCGAAGACGCTGA
>JAQUAE010000392.1 GCA_028687395.1 Anaerolineales bacterium
GTGCTTGGGTACGATGCGCATCATTTCTTCCAGCAGGGCGACTTTCTCCGCTGGGCTCTGCGCCTCACGGTAGCGCTTCTCTACCTCAAAATAATCGGGGGGCAGGTTGGTGGGCATCGCAGGTTTTTCGTATATCTTACCAGCCAATCGGGGCAGCAGGGAGGCTTGAGCCAGGCGGGGCGCTTTTCCTGGGTGACCTTACCGCGGGCCGGTTTCAGGCAGCGCCTCCCTTCCGCACGCCGGTCGCAACTTACCCTCATCGGGCGGGTTATGACAATGGGGCAAACCCATACGAGCAGTGACCAGGAAGGTTAACGGCATGCCAGGTATACAGGTAAAAGCTATCACCACCCGCCGGGAACTGCGCGCCTTTGTCATATTCCCATGGCAGGTGTATCGAGATGACCCAAACTGGGTGCCCGCGCTCGTCTCCGAGCAGCTCGCCGCCCTTGACCCGCGGCGAGGATCCTTCTACTGCCATGCCCAAGTAGCCCTTTTCCTGGCGCAGCGAGAGGGTAAGCCGGCCGGCACGATCGCCGCCTTCATCAACCACGGCCTTCCTGCCGGCGAGGGCAAGCGGGGCGGGTTCGGCTTCTTCGAAGTGCTGCCGGATTACGCCGTTGCCGAGCTCCTGCTGGATGCGGCCTGCGAGTGGCTGCGCCAGCGCGGGGCGACCTGGATGAGCGGGCCGTACAATTTCACCCAAAACGAGCGCCCGGGCGTCCTGATCGAAGGCGCGGATTGCCCGCCGGTAATGCTCGCCGCCCACACCCCTCTGTACTACAGCGAGTTCCTTGAACGCTACGGGATGGAGAAAGACCACGACCTGTTTGCCTGGCGCGCTTTTCGCTCGCAGATCGGCGACGAATTGAGCCACATCCCACCGGAGCTGGTGCGCGTCGCAGAAGTGGCCCGGCAGGTTGCCGACGTGACCATTCGCCCCCTCGACATGCAGCGCTGGGATGAGGAAATCCACGCTGCCGTCTTCCTCTTCAACGATACGCTCAAACACCTGCCCGATTTCATACCAATGCGCGAGGAGGAATTCTTCCAGCTTGCCAACCAGATGCGCCCCTTCCTGGATCCTGACCTGGCCTTGTTCGCCAAAGCCGACGGCCAGCGAGTAGGCTTCTGCGTCGCCCTACCGGATATCAACCAGGTGCTGATCCACCTGAACGGGCGCCTGCTGCCCTTCGGGTGGCTGCGCCTGCGTTGCCTGATCCGGGAGGTCGACGTAGCGACCTTCAAGCTGATGGGCGTGCGGGAAGCGTATCGTCGGCGGGGCATCGATGCCCTGCTTTACCTGGAGGCGGTCAAGGCCATCTACGCCAAGGGATACGCCTGGCTGGACGGGTCGGTGACCTCGGAATTCAACCCGATGGTCAACATCATCGCTTCCCGCCTGGGCGCCGAACGCTACAAGCATTTTCGAGTATATAAGTTGGAACTGTGCTAGCCGTGTTATGGTCCCCGCCCTTGCTGCGGGAACTATAACGCGGCGCAGGGCAGCACGACGAGAGCAGCCATGTTGAGCACGAATATCACTCTCTCGACTGCGTTGCAGCAGGTAGCCAGCGCCCGGCCTGAACAGGAGGCGCTGGTCTGTGGAGAAACGCGCCTGCGCTACGCTCAGGTTGTAGAACAATCGCTCGCCCTGGCGAATGCGCTGCGCCAGGCTGGAATTGGGAAGGGGGATAAGATTGCCTGCCTGCTCCCCCCAGGCGTCGAGTTTACCTTACTGCTCTTCGCCGTAGCCGAATTGGGCGCCGTGTTCGTCCCCCTCGACCCGCGCCTGCGCCAACAGCAGCTCGAGAGGGTACTTGGCGACTGCGAAGCGGCGCTTCTCGTTGCGGAAGCTTCGTTGCCGCGGGAGGAACTGCCAGGTGCGAGGGCGCTGCGCCTGCTCCTGCACACCGGAACGGGAGAGGCCAGCCTGAGGGTTTGGATCGCCAAGGGGGCGCCTGCCCCACCCGGGCTGGGGACCGGCGTCGCCCCCAACGACCTGCTGGCCTTGCTCTACACCTCTGGCACCACCGGAACGCCCAAAGCCACCATGCACAGCCACCGCAGCCTGATTGCGCCGGTCGTCGCCAGCATCCGGTTGCGCGAGCTATGGCTGAGCAAGCCCAACCTCAAATGGCTGGGGAATTCGCTACGCGCTCTGGCGCGCTACCGCGCCCGGCTGCTGCGCGCTGCGGGTGGACCGCAAACCTTCCTCTCCACCGTCGGGTGGCAGACGATCACCGGCCTGGAGGTGATGTTGCAGGCGCTGTTGATGGGCGACCGGCTGGTGGTGCTGCCCCACTTTCACCCTCGCCGCGCCCTGGAACTGGTTGAGCGCGAGCGGGTGACGATCCTGGTCGCCGTCCCCATGGCGCTAGAGGTCATGCTCGCGCTAGAGGATTTTGACGCCTATGATACCTCCTCGCTGTTGATTTGCGGCACTGGCGCCGCGCCTTGCCCGCCCGACCTGGCGCGGCGGGTGCAACGCCGCTTCGGTTGCGCCATCCACATCGGCTTC
>JAQUAE010000393.1 GCA_028687395.1 Anaerolineales bacterium
GCACCCGGAAGCCGCCCTTCTTCTCCTTAGCCAGGGTGAAGAGTAACGAGACTATCGGCGGCAGCGTCTCTTTGAGATTGGTGACAATGACCTGGCGGATCCCGGTTTGGGGTTGAACCTTCTTGATCGTGTTGTAGAAATTACTCATCACGAGCATTATTTTCAGGCCGGCGTCGTTGACCTGGTGCTCGATTTCACGTGGGCTGTATAGCGGGTTGGTCGCCACCACCACACCACCTGCCTTCAAAATTGCGAAGTAAGCCATCACGAACTGGGGCGTATTGGGCATCAGGATGCCCACCCGGTCGCCCTTCTTCACGCCTAATCCAGCCAGCGCGGCAGCCAGGCGGTCGGTGATCTCCTCCATCTCGCGATAGGTGATGCGGGCACCATGAAATATGGTGCAGGGTGAATTGGGATATTTTCGGGCTGATTCTGCCAGCAATTCGGTCAAAGGAATTTCAGGATAATCGATGTGCTTCGGTACGCCTGGGTCATAGTGTTTAAACCAGGGTCTATCGTCCATATCCTCCTCCATTTCTCTCCTATGTCTGCTGATTCCGAACGAACATCCAATGGCTAGATAATAGTATAGAGAACTCTCATTCGATTGTCAAACATTTTCGGGAAATTTCCGGTGAAAAGCAGGCAATATAGGCCAGGTGGGGATATAATTCCCGACTCGATCCCATATTTTTACCCGGAGGCCAGCAGGTATGAGCAGTCTTTACATCCCCAAATCGGCGATGGTGATCATGGCTCACCCCGATGACATCGAATTTTCGTGCGCCGGCACGCTGGCGCGCTGGGCGCAAGGCAGGGCGGAAGTTACCTACATCTTGTGCACCAGCGGAGAGGTGGGAATTGCCAGGGAGAACATCAGCAAAGCCGAAGCAGCTCGGATCCGCGAGGACGAGCAGCGCGCCGCGGCAGCCATCATCGGCGCTAAAGAGGTTGTGTTCCTATGCGAGCCGGATGGGCTGCTGCAACCCACCCTGGAGTTGCGCAAGAAGCTGGTGCGCGAGATCCGCCGTGCCCAGCCGGAAGTAGTCGTATGCGGGGATCCCACCGTGGTGTGGGCTGGTGAGGATTACATCAACCACCCCGACCACCGCGCCGCCGCCACCGCTGCGCTGGACGCCGTCTTTCCCGCCGCCGGGCAGCCGCACCTGTTTGCTGAGCTTGAAGAAGAAGGGCTGTTCGCGCACAAGACACGCAAGGTGTACGTATCCGGCTGGAACCAGACCGACCTGTACGTCAATATCGAGACCACCATCGACCTAAAGATCGCCGCCCTGCGCGCCCACGCCAGCCAGATGGGCGATTGGGACCCCGAGCCGCGCTTGAAAGAATGGGCCGCCGATAGCGCCAAAGGCAAAGAGATGGCGTACGCCGAAAGCTTCCGCGTCATCACCCTGGTCAATGACGAGGAGTGGGAGAAGACCCACGGCCGGGTGCTGCACTACTAGCCCGGCGCCAGGCTCAGAGAAGGCCGTGGCGCTTCAGCGCACTATCCAGAATCAGGTTGATCAAATGGGTGTGGTCGATGCCGATCGCCTCGGCTTCGATCACCAGGTCGGAGATTCCTGGCGATAATCCCGGCAGGGGATTGATTTCCAGGATGTAGGGCTTCAACCCCTCGTTGACATCCAGCCGGAAATCCACCCGCGAGACGTCCAACGCCCCGGTCACGCGGAACACCGCCGCAGTCAGCCAGTTAAGCTCCGCCACCAGGTCCTCGTCGATCGGCGCCGGGCACAGGTAGGTCAACTGGTCGGCCAGGTCCACCTTCAGGCGGTTGCTGTAGACTACGTCGGAATCGGTAAAGGGATTAAGGTCGACCTCCATGGGAGGCAGGAAGGTCAAGCCGGATTGGATGCGCAGCTCGTCGTCGTTGTGCGGCATGCGCCGCGCCGCAGGCTTGATCAGGTTGCCGACCACGCCTACTGTCACCTCCCGACCTTCGATATAGCGCTCCACCAGGGCAGATTGCTTGTAGCGGTTGATGATGTAAGCCACCTGTTCGCGCAGCTCGGCTTCGTTGTGCAGGATGGATTTCGAGGAGACGCCCATCCCGGTGCCCTCCCGGCTGGGCTTAGCAAACAGCGGGAAGATCATGTCGTCGTTGAGCGGCTCGTCCTCGCGTTCGAAAACCTGGAAAGCTGGTGTGGGCAGGTCGTGGTAATGCAGGACGCGCTTGGTCATCGGCTTGTCCAGCGCCAACGCCAGGGTGAGCACCCGGGAGCCGGTGTAGGGGATGCGCAGCATCTCCAGGATGGCCGGTACCTGGGCTTCGCGGGCGTCACCGAAATGGCCTTCACAGATGTTGAAGCAGATATCCGGCTTGAACTTGCGCACGGTGTCCACCAACGAGATATCCCCCTCCAGAAACCCACAGGTATGCCCGTTCGCCCGGATGGCTTCGCTGATAGCCTGGATGGTGCTCTCGGAATCCAGGTCTGCCCACTGGTCTTCGACCATCCCCTCGAATTTTGGCGCATTTACCTTTAAGTT
>JAQUAE010000394.1 GCA_028687395.1 Anaerolineales bacterium
CCCGACTGGTCAGGCGGGCAGCGCGCTTCAAGCTCAACGTATCCAGCGGCCCTTCCCGGAGCAGGGCCTCGTATACCTGGCGGGCTTCCTGGGTCAGCCGGCCCTGTTCGTAGAGGGTCAGGTAATCCTCGTCCGGTGAGCCGTAGTTTTCGGAGAGGGCGTAAAAGCAAGGAGCTAGGTCCAGGGAGATCAGCGTGGCTTTCTTGGCAATGACCTTGCCGTAATACCAGTAACGCTTACCCAGGGCGCTGTCCTTCCAATTCCAGGTGACATGGCCGGGATCATCGTGTTCGTCGGCTACCGGCCGGTCCCCAGCCGCAGCTACCCACAGGCTGGGCAAGCGGATGCCCTTGACCGGCCAAAAGAGGGCGAAGCCGCGCTGGCTCACGAATTCGACGGCATCCTCGAAGCGCCTCAAGCGCAGCTCTGATGTAATTCGGAAGGTGCGTGCCTGGTAGGCTTGAATTAGCTCAATGGGGATCATTCGCCACCAAAAGGGAAAGTGGAACGATTCTTGTAACGAGGGGTCATGAGGAGTATTCTAATATGACGCAGCCTGTATACGTCTTTAACGATGATGCCAGGTATTTCGTGGTCAACTATCATACCCTGGGCGACCAGGATAAGAAAGCGCATTTAGCGACCCTTTGGAAGACCTTCAACCGATACGATCCTGCCCTGGGTCAAACCTACAAGATTTGGTACCGACCGACCTCCCCGGAGCTGGAGGTGAGCGTGGATTACCTCCTGCCACCGAAATCACCAGCCGGGCGCTATCGCATCGAGACGTTCATCCCGGCCAAGAACTCCAATTCGCGCAAGGCCATCTTCTCCATCACCCATAACCTGTACCAGGTCAACGGCCAGACGAACGAGGAAAACGCGCTGGTGGTGGTGGACATGCTTGACCTGAAGGACGTCTGGCACACCCTGGGTGAATTCTACCTCGATCCCAGCCTGGGCGCTGCCATTGGGAGGGTGCGCCAGTACGACTTGAGCCTGGAGGACCCGCCGGTGGAGGTCTCGTTTGGGCCTGTGCGCTGGGTGCCGCTGTTCACCTTGACGGGTAAGCGCGCCCGCTTCGATTCGCCGGTGGGCACGCTGCCCGAGCGCAACGCCTCCTTCCCGGCTGGGCGGGTGATATTCGGCAAGTACCCCATCTGGGTAGGCTCCTGGTTTGACGCCAATCCCTTCCTTACCTGGTATTTCAACGGCTACCATACCGGATCGGATTTGAACTTGCCAGGCAGCAGCCAGGCAGACCAGGGTAAGGAAATCTTCTCCATTGGGGACGGGACGGTCACCTATGCCGGCAAGGCGGGCACGTGGGGCAATATCATCGTCATCGAGCACCCCGACGCCCTGGTGCGCCTGCCGGATGGGCGCTCGCGGCGCCAGAAAGTGTATTCCCGTTACGGGCACGTCGACGACCGCATCCAGGTCAGGCGAGGGCAGGAAGTCAGCCGCGGCACGCTGGTGGGTTACATCGGCCTGGCAGCAAACGCCACTGCCGGGTGGCACCTGCATTTCGACATTTGCTACACTGACCTGCTTGGCACTCGCCCGTCGCACTGGCCGAACATGGAGATCATTCGCGCCATCCGCATGTCGGCAGGCAGCAACAACCCGCGCGCCTATGAGGGCTCGAAAGCGGCCATCATGCGCGAGGTGGTCAGTAACTACGTCGACCCGTTTCGCTTCATTCAAGATAACCACGGCTGATCAGAAGCCGCCGGAAGCGGCCCGCAAGATGGGCTGGGGTCCGGCGCGCGAGTCGGTGATTGCCGGCAGCGGCAAAGGGATGTATTCCAGCCCGGTACCAATCGTCCCATATGTGCTGCTTCATGCGGGTGTAGCCCTATCCGGTGCCGAATTGGCGGTCGCCGGCATCTCCCAATCCTGGCAGGATGTAGCCGTGCTCATTCAGGCGTTCGTCTACCGCCGCCAGGTGGATGGGCACTGCGGGATGCGCCTGCTGCATCAGCGCGATTCCCTCCGGGGCGCCGATGATGCCGATGAACTTGATTTTCTTCACCCCCCAGCGCTTGAGGATATCGACGGTCGCCACGGCCGAACCCCCGGTGGCCAGCATCGGATCGAGCACCAGGCAGACGGATACCGTCGGCTCTACGGGAAGCTTGTTGTAATACTCCACCGGTTTCAGCGTGCGCTCGTCGCGGAACAAGCCGATGTGCCAGACCTCAGCGGTGGGCAGCAGTTCCCACACGCCCTCCACCATCCCCAGGCCGGCGCGCAGGATGGGCACCAACCCCACCTGCTCGTTCAATTCGACGCCGACCATCTTGGCCAATGGGGTGGTGACTGGCTTGGTTTGCGTGGCCAGGTCCAGGGTGGCTTCGTAGGTCAGCAGGGTGGCAATCTCGCGCACCAGCTCACGGAACTTCCTGGGCTCGGTGGTGATCGATCGCAGGAGGGTGAGCTTGTGAACGACGAGGGGGAGGGAGGAGGGGAAGAGATTGGGCATCACGTTTCTCCACGAGGGGTTTG
>JAQUAE010000041.1 GCA_028687395.1 Anaerolineales bacterium
TGCGAAAATTATAACATGGCCAGGTCACAGCTCATTTCTGGGCGGCTGTGACGCCTGAAGCCACCCATCCCTCGGCGTACCAGCGCAAATATCCCTCCAGGTGGGCGCTCCAATAGGCTTCCTCGTGATAACCGCGGAACAGGTACCACTCGTGGGGGATGCTCTTCTCGGTGAGGATGGCCTCGAACCAGACCGCGGAGCGCAGGATGTTCGGACGGTCTTTCTCGCCGATGTCCAGGTAGATGCGCGGCATCGAGTCGGGGGGGATCGCGTCCAGCCACTGGCGGATGTGGGCGGTGTCGGTGTGAAAGACGGGCAGGCTGTGCCCGCCGATCGCGCCGAACAGCTCCCAGTGGGTGAGCCCCAGGTGAACAGCCCAACCTGCGCCGCGCGAGAGCCCGCCGATCGCTCGGAAGTTCCGCTCGGGAAGAGTGCGGTAGTGGCTGTCGATGTACGGGATCAACGCCTCCACCACGGCCTGGCCAAACGGGTCTTGCGTCGGTTGTTCCCACAGCCGGTCGCGGGGCATAACGATGAGGAACGGCGGCACGGCGCCGGAGGCAATCAATTCGTCCGCCGTTTCATCGGCGCCCAGGCGATCCCACTGGTCGTGGGTGTAGCTCTGCCCATGAATCAGGTAGAGGCTGGGGAAGCGCTGTTCACCCGACTGTGCATAACAGGGCGGCAGGTATATGGAGAACTCCAGCGGGTCGCGCAATAAGTTGGTCTCCAGCTTCCCCTGAACGACCTCCCCACCGCGGGTCAGGCAGGATGGCGCGGTTGGCGAGGGGCCGGCGGTGTGCACGGCGGCTTTGCCCGGGGTGCTCGGCACCAGGGGCGTGAGGGTGAGCACCGGGGAGGCAGTCATGGCCGGCCTCTGGTGCGCTGTGGGCGTGGCGGTGGAGGGGCTCCCCTGGGATTCCGCGGCGCAGGCCGTGTTGAGCAGGAGCAGTGCCTGGGTAAGGAGGAGCAGTCGCAGGAGTTTCATCGAGCAAAGGTGCAGGGATGGGATCAGGCTATTTTCACGCTGAGTGTAACAGAGGCGAGTTGGGCTGTAAAGAAAAGGAGCGCCGTAAAACCTTGCGGTGTTACGGCGCTCCGGGTGGTCGTTGCGTGCGGTCTGCCTGATTTCCTCTGATAATCAAGGAAGAAGTGCTCGGAAGCGCAGTAAAGGGATCATCGCGGCTCGACGATAAATTTGATCGCCGTGCGCACCTTGCCTTCGATATCAACGTCGACAAATTCAGGGATAAAGACGACGTTGTACCCGTCCTCAGCCAGGTAGCTTTTACTGAGGGCCAGGGCTTTGACGGCCTGGTTGATGGCGCTGGCGCCAATAGCCTGTACTTCCGCATGCTTGTGCTCGCGCACTACTCCAGCGATTGCGCCAGCTACTGAAGCGGTACGTGACTTGCCGGATACCTTAATGATATCCATTGCGTTCCTCCCTGTAAAATAGTGTGGCTGGCTGACTGCAATCAATGGCCAGACCACTGATCAGCTCGCGATCAGTCCTGAATTTTTATTGTACAAGATTTACAGATACAAGGCAAGACATTCAGGTTTCGGATATTTTGGGTTTTATTTGTTGGATGGAGGCCAGGGGTCGCTTCGATGGATGAAGCGCCTCCAGAGACAAATTTCCTTTGACAAATCCGCCAGCGGTGTGGTACACTCACGCCCATCGGCCAAATTGGAATGGTTTGGTCTAATTAATAAGGTAAGACTGCCCGCTTGGCAGTCGCGCTCATCAAGAGAGGTGGAGGGACCGGCCCTGCGAAGCCTCGGCAACCCCGATGGATGGGCAGCCTGGAAGACAATGGGTCCCGCAGGTGGGAGTCTCCCCAACCAGGCTGCCATAGCCTCGAGGTGCCAACTCCGGCAGACGCCCACGTCTGAAAGATGAGATGACGCTACGCCGTACCTTGCGCCTCTCGCTTTTGGAGAGGCGAATTCTTTATCTCAATGGCGTGTGAGCCCGGGCAGTCTGAAGTGCCTGGGAGCGCGCCAAGGAAGTGAAACCATGCCCAGAGAGTACACGAACCGTCGCTACCTGGATGCCCTGCAGGAACGAGTCCTGGTCTACGATGGCGCCATGGGCACCAGCCTGCAGTCTCTGAGGCTGACCGAAGAACATTTTGGCGGCCGCCAATACTATGGCTGCAACGACTACCTGGTCATCTCCTATCCGCAAGCGGTGGAAGAGGTGCACCGCTCTTTCCTGGAAGCTGGCGTGGACGTCATCGAGACGGACACTTTCCGGGCCAACCGTCTCACTCTGGGTGAATATGGCCTGGGCGAGCGCGTGGTCGAGATCAACCATGCTGCCGCTCACCTGGCTCGCCGCCTGGCGGATGAATACTCTCTGCGTCCTTCGATGCCGGGAGGAGACCCGTCGCCACGCTTCGTGGCAGGTTCCATTGGCCCTTCGGGGAAACTCCCCTCCGCGGACGACCCGGAGCTCTCGAACGTCACGTTTGAAGCACTGGTGGACATTTTCAGCGAACAAGCCACAGGCCTGGTGAAGGGCGGCGCGGATGTGATCCTGATCGAGACCTCCCAGGACATCCTGGAGGTGAAAGCGGCCATTATTGGCGTGCAGCGCGCTTTCGCCGCGCTGGGGAGCTACCTGCCGCTTCAGGCGCAGGTCACCCTGGATACCACGGGGCGCATGCTCCTGGGCACCGACATCGCCGCCGCCCTGGCGATTCTGGAGGGCATGCCCATCGACGTCATCGGGTTGAACTGTTCGACCGGCCCCGAGCACATGCGCGCCCCCATCGATTACCTGGGGGAAAACGCCAGCCTGCCAGTCTCCTGCATTCCCAACGCCGGGTTGCCCCTCAACGTGGACGGGGAGGCCGTGTATCCCCTGGAACCCGAGCCGTTCGCTGAGGCGCTGCTCGAATTCGTGGAGAAGAACGGCGTGGCGGTCGTGGGCGGTTGTTGTGGCACCACCCCGCAACACCTGCGCCTGCTGGTCGAAAAACTCCACGGGCGGCGCAGGCCTGACCGCCCGGTCCTCCGGCAACCGCGCCTGGCCTCGATGACGCGCGCCATCCCGCTGCGCCAGGAGCCGCCGCCGTTGCTCGTCGGGGAGCGCTGCAACGCCCAGGGTAGCCGGAAGTTCAAACGCCTGCTCCTGGCCGGGGACGAAGACGCCATACTCGAGCTGGCGCGCGAGCAGGTGGAGAGAGGCGCCCACGCCCTGGACATCTCCGTGGCGGTCACCGAGCGGGGCGATGAAGGCGAGTTGATGCGCCGGGTGGTGAAGAAGCTTTCAGCGGGAGTAGAAGTTCCGCTGATGATCGATTCCACCGAGCCCGAGGTGATGGAGATCGCCTTGCAGACCGCACCCGGGCGCTGCGTGCTCAACTCCACCCACCTGGAGGGCGGCCGGCAACGCGCCGACCGGGTCTTTGCCCTGGCAAAGCAGTACAACGCCGCCGTGCTCTGCCTGACCATCGATGAGCAGGGCATGGCCAAGACTGCGGTGCGCAAGCTCGAGGTCGCCCGGCGGCTGCTGCAAATCGCCACACAAGACCACGATTTGCCGCCTGAGGCGCTTATCTACGATGCCCTCACCTTCACCCTGGCCACCGGCGATCCGGAGTTCGCCAATTCCGCCATCGAGACCCTGGACGGCATCCGGCGCATCAAGAGCGAGCTACCCGGCGTGCTCACCTCGCTGGGGGTGAGTAACGTTTCATTTGGGCTGAGCCCCGCAGCGCGCGCCGCGGTCAACAGCATCATGCTCTTCCACGCCGTGCAAGCCGGCCTGGATATGGCCATCGTCAACCCGGCGCACATCACACCGTATGCCGATATCCCCGCTGAACAACGCCAACTAGCCGACGATTTGATTTTCAACCGCCGCCCAGACGCCCTGCAACGCCTGATCGAGGGCTTCGATAGCGTCGCTTCCTCTCTTGTGAAGCAGGGTCAAGGTGGGGCGAAAACCGCCTTGGAGGGCATGACCCCCCAGGAACGCCTGCACTGGCGCATCCTGCATCGCCACAAGGACGGCGTGGAAGCCGACATCGACACGCTCATTCTCTCGCGCAACGGAGGGAGCGCCCACAGCCGGGCGGTGAGTGTGCTGAACACAGTGCTCTTGCCTGCCATGAAGGAGGTTGGCGATAAATTCGGGGCGGGGGAGCTGATCCTGCCTTTCGTGCTGCAATCCGCAGAGGTGATGAAGAAAGCCGTCTCCCACCTGGAAAATTATTTAGAGAAAAAGGAAGGCGCCTCCAAGGGCAAAGTGGTGCTCGCCACGGTCTACGGCGACGTCCACGATATCGGCAAGAACCTGGTCAAGACGATCCTGGCCAATAATGGCTACCAGGTGCTCGACCTGGGCAAGCAGGTCCCCGCGGAGACGATCATCACCCAGGCGGTGGAGTCGGGCGCGGACGCCATCGGGTTGAGCGCTTTGCTGGTCAGCACCTCCAAGCAGATGCCCCTGGTCATCAATGAGCTTCACCGTCGCGGCGCCCACATCCCGGTGTTGGTGGGCGGGGCGGCGATCAACCGGCGCTTCGGCTGGCGCATACTCTTCACCGAGCAGGAGACGCCTTACACCGCTGGGGTGTTCTACTGCAAAGACGCCTTCGAGGGGTTGGCGGTCATGGATGCCCTGACCGATCCCGGGCGGCACGCGGAACTGGTGCAGAAGGTGCGTAGCGAGGCAGAGCGTGAGATGGGCCGGGCGGTAGCCACCGCCGCACAGGAGGGAAGCGGGAAGCGCTCCGCCATCCTGCCCGCCCCGCCGGGCAAGCTACCCGATGCTTTTGGGCCGCGGGTGGTAAGTGCCATGCCCTTGGAGATGGTCTTCAAGCACCTGGCAAAGAACGAGCTGTTCCGCCTCTCCTGGGGGGCCAAGAACGCGCATGGCGAGGAGTGGGCGCGCCTGCAGGTGGAATTCGAGGAACGCCTGCTGAAGATGACCCGCCAGGCGTTGCGCTCGGGCTGGTTCTCACCTCAAGGCGCCTATGGGTACTGGCCAGCGCAATCCGAGGGGGACGACCTGCTGCTCTACGATCCCGCCGCGATCGGCCAGGGTACCTCCCCGGTTCTCATCGCCCGCTTCACCTTCCCGCGCCAGCCGGACCGCGAGCGGCTGTGCCTGGCCGATTACTACGCCCCCGTGGCTTCGGGCGTCTTTGACCTGGCCATCTTCCAGGTGGTGACCGTGGGAAGCCAGGCGACCGAGCGCTTCGACCGGTTGCAGGAAGCTGGCGACTACTCCGAAGCCTATTATTTTCATGGCCTGGCGGTACAGACCGCCGAGGCGGCTGCCGAATACCTGTACCAGCACATCCGCCGCGAACTCAGCCTGCCTGCCGGTCAGGGCAAACGCTACTCATGGGGCTATCCTGCCATACCCAACCTGGCGGACCATCGCAAGGTGTTTGACCTGTTGCCCGCTGAAGAAGCGCTGGGGATGAGCCTGACCCCGGCGTACCAGCTCGTTCCGGAACAGTCCACGGCAGCCATCGTGGTGCATCATCCCCAGGCGAAGTACTTCAGCGTCGGCGAAAGCCGTGTCGAACAACTGGTCAACGCCAGGGGGTTCTGAACGGTCTGGCCCGAACCCCATGAGGAAGGAGTAGCGCTATGACAACCTACTCGGATGGCGGTTTCCTCGCTCGCCTGAGGGATTCACGCACACCCCTGCTCAGCGATGGGGCGATGGGGACGATGCTCAACGCCCGCGGAATCGGCTTCGACCAGTGTTTCGACGCTCTCAACCTGCTCGAACCGCACCTGGTGCGGGAAGTGCACGCTGCTTACCTCGTCGCCGGAGCGGAGATCGTCCAAACCAACACCTTCGGCGCCAATCGTTTCAAACTGGGGAGCTATGGGTGGGAGGACCGGCTGGTGGAGGTCAACCGCTCGGGGGTCGAGCTGGCTCGCAGCGCTATCGACGAAATGGGGGGGCGGGCGCTGCTGGCTGGGGATGTCGGCCCTTTGGGTGTGCGCTTGGCGCCCTACGGGCGCGTTCAGCCTGAGCAAGCTCGGCAGGCTTTCCTCGAGCAGATCACCGCCCTGGCAGCTGCGGGGGTGGATTTGCTCATCCTGGAAACTTTCAGTGACCTGTATGAGATTCGCGAGGCGGTGGTGGCTGCCCGCCAGGCATGCAACCTGCCCGTCGTCGCCTCGATGACGTTTACCCGCGACGATCGCACCCTGCTAGGCGATGCGCCGGCAAAGGTAGTCGCGCGATTGGTCGAGACCGGCGCGGACGTGATCGGAATCAACTGCTCCGGTGGGCCGGCGCAACTGCTGCGCATCCTGACCGAGATGCGCAAGGCTGCCCCCCAGGTGCGCTTCTCTTTGATGCCCAACGCCGGCTGGCCTGAGCAGGTCGGTGGGCGTATCATGTACCCAGCCAACCCGGAATACTTCGGAGAGGTGGCGCTGGCTTTTTGCGAGGCGGGTGCTAGCCTGGTTGGTGGGTGTTGTGGCACCACGCCGCAGCACATCGCCGCCATGCGCGCCGCCCTGGATGGCAAGAGCGCAGGCTGCAAGCCGCTGGTGGCTGAGCTGGAAGCGGCAGCCGAGAAGCAGGAACCGGCGCTTGCGCCCCAGCCAGCGTCGCAACTGGCGCAGAAGCTGGGGGCTGCAAAATTCGTAGTCGCCGTGGAGATGGACCCGCCGCGCGGCCTGTCTGCCCACAAGATATTAGCTGGCGCCAGCCTGCTCCACGAGGCCGGCGCGGATGTGATCAACGTGGCCGATAGCCCCATGGCGCGCATGCGCATGAGCCCTTGGGCGGTCTGCGACCTGATCCAACGGGACGTCGGTGTGGAAACCACCTTGCACTTTCCCACCCGGGGGCGCAACCTGTTGCGCGTCCAGGGGGATTTATTGGCGGCTCACGCCTTGGGCATCCATAACGTCTTCGTGGTGATGGGCGACCCCACTGCCATCGGCGATTATCCCGACGCCATGGATAATTACGATCTGGTGCCTTCCGGGTTGATCAAGCTGATCAAGCAGGACTTCAACCTGGGCGTGGACCACGCCGGTGTGGATATCGGCCAGCCGACCAGCTTCTTCGTGGGCTGTGCTCTCAACCTGACCCCCCAGGATTTTCACGCCGAGGCCAAGAATCTCAGGCGCAAATTGCGGGCTGGCTCAGACTTCATCCTGACCCAGCCCGTCTATAATCCGCTCGCAGCCAGGAGTTTCCTGGAGCGCTATGCAGAGGAATACGGGCCGCTGCAAGCGCCTCTCCTGGTGGGCGTCTTGCCGCTGGCCAGCGCCCGCCACGCTGCATTCCTGCACAATGAGGTGCCGGGAGTCGATATTCCTGAGGAGATGCGGCGCCGCATGCAGCTTGCTGGCGAGCGGGCGCCGCAGGAGGGTGTGGCCATCGCGTTGGAATTGGTCGCCCAGGTGAAGGACTGGGCCAACGGCATCTACCTGATGCCGGCATTCAATCGTTATGACCTGGCTGCTGAGATCGTGGAGGGCTGCCGTCAGGTTGCTCCCTCAACCGGCACCATCCCGGCAGCCAGGTAATGAAAACCAGGTTCCAGAGCGGAACCCGGTTTGCGTCTCACGCCGATGCTGGTTTGATCTACACCGCCGGCGGCAAGGGCTCGTCGATCACGGGCGTCTCGTCGGGTTTCTTGCGCAGGGTGACGAAACCCACCACCACCGGGATGGCGATGAAGACGATGCCCAGGCAGAGAGCGCCGAGGCCGGTGGTCAGCGCACTTTGCGGATCCCTGCTGCCCATGATGTCGATATCCGCGCCAGGGACGAAGCTGGCTATTGCGGCCAGCGCGCCCCAACACACTGCTGCCAATCCTGGGCAACCACACAAGAGCGCTGTGACTACGGTTGCGATAATGCCTGTAGTTTTCTTGTCCATAAATACATCCTCCTTCGATAAACAATTTCTCGAAGTATAGATGAAATGGCTTACTTGTGCAAGGCTTCAATTTCCAGTGACTGCTCTGAGGGCGCGCCTCAGCGCCTCAAGTTAGCATTTAGCTCCTTTTCGAGGAGTCCCACGATGCGCTTACGGATCTTGCTCACCTCTTCGTCGGTCAAGGTGCGGTCGGAGGCCTGGTAGGTCAGGCTGTACGCCAGGCTTTTCTTCCCCTCCCCCACCTGCTCGCCGCGATACACGTCGAAGAGCTGGATGCTGGTTACGGTTCCTTGACCAGCCTTCAAGATCAACTCCGCCACGCGCTCGGCGGGAATGGCGTCATCCAGGATCACTGCCAGGTCTTCCAGCACGGGCGGGAAGGCCTGCACCGGGCGCACCTGGAAGTGGTCGGGGATGGCGCTGAGCAGCAGCTCCATGTCCAGCTCGGCCGCCAGCAGAGGGGTCTCCGCCAGTTCATAGCGCTCGCGCACCAGCGGGTGCAGCTCGCCGAAGGCGCCGATCGCCTGTCCCGCGACGCTCACCACGGCGCTCTTCCCTGGGTGAAAGCAAGGATATGCCGCGGGCTCGAAGCGTGCCTCGGGGATGTGCAGGTTCTCCAGCAGGGCAGCTAGAACGCCTTTCAAGTCGTAGAAATCCATCGCGGAGGTGTCGGCCCCCTGCCAGGCGGCCAGGGCGCGCGGGCCGGTCATGGCGATGGCCAGGCGCGAAGGCTCATCCGGCAGCACGCTGCCCTGGCGAGGAAGGAAGACCGGACCGATTTCGAAGATGGCCAGGCGGTCTTGCAGGCGGGCATTGCGTTCCACTACCTCCATGACGCTGGAAAGCAGGCTGCGGCGCATAACGACGCGATCGCTGACGATCGGATTCGCCAGCCTCAGGTAAGGCTGGTCATCACGCTCGCCGGCTACTCTGAGCCGGGCTTCGCGTTCAGGCGAGGTGATGCGGTAGGTGATTACCTCCTGCAGCCCCAGGTTCACCAGCAAGTCACGTACCTGGTCCTCGCGTTCCAGGGTGGGGTTGCCGCGTTGCAACGGCAGGCTGTCGGCCATACGGCTTTCGGGGATGCGATCATAACCATATACGCGGGCGACCTCTTCGAGCACATCCGCCACCCCGATCACGCCCTCGCCGATATCCAGCCTGTGGCCCGGCGCAGTGGCGCGCAGCGTTTGCCCGTGCACCTGCACTTCGAATTCCAGGCTGCGCAGCAGGTTGGCGATGGCTTCGGGGGCGAGCTGAATCCCCAGCCAGCGTTCGACGTCCCCGGGCGTTATCTCGACCGTGGGGTCGCGTTGGGGTAGCGGGTAATTATCTACCAGACCCTGCGCCACGCGGCCGCCGGTCCAGCGGCGCATCCACTCCAGGCCGCGCCTGACACCCAACTCCGCCATGGCGGGATGCACGCCGCGGGAGAAGCGATAAGCCGCCTCGGAGGGCAGGTTCTGGGCCAGGACGGTGCGTCGGGTGTTGAAGATATTCCAGGCTGCCCCTTCCAGGAGGACGTTGCGTGTGTGATCGCTCACCTCGGTTTCGGCGCCGCCCATCACCCCAGCCAGGGAAAGCAGGCCGGCTGTGTCGCACACCAACACGGTGAAATCGTCCAACTGGCGCTCCACCCCATCAAGGGTGACCAGGCGTTCACCGCGTCGGGCACGCCGGGTGTACAAGGCGGGCGGTTTGCCCCCGGCGCGTTGCACCAGGACGTCGTAATCGAAGGCGTGCAGAGGTTCGCCAACTTCCAGCATGGCGTAGTTGGTGGCGTCGACCACATTGCTGATCGGGCGCATGCCCGCCAGGCGCAGGCGGCGTTGTACCTGGTATGGGCTGGGAGCGATGCGGATGTCCTCGATCAACCCCAGGACGAAACGCGGGTTCACCTCGGGCTGGTGGATATCCACCGAGACGCGCCCCTGGATGCTCTTGCCTTCCATCTGCGGTTC
>JAQUAE010000042.1 GCA_028687395.1 Anaerolineales bacterium
ACAACGTACCGGACATCAAGGACGTGCAGGCCATGCGTGCCTTGCTCTCCAGCCTGGGGGTCAAGATCGAGACACTCGGCGAACACTCCCTGCGCCTGCAAGCCAGCGACGTCTACCCCGGCCGGTTAGACCCCGAGCTCTGCCGCCAAATACGGGCGTCCATCCTGCTGGCTGGACCGATGGTCGCCCGCGCCGGAGAATTGCGCCTCCCGCCGCCTGGTGGGGATGTAATCGGTCGCCGCCGGCTGGATACTCACCTGCTTTCGCTGCGGGGGCTGGGCGCCCGCGTAGATTACGCACGCGATGAACGCATCCTGCACTTCACCACTCGGCGGTTGAAGGGCGCCAATATCCTGCTAGATGAGGCCAGCGTTACGGCCACCGAGAACGCCATCATGGCTGCCGCCACCGCCGAAGGCGAAACCACCCTGCGCAACGCGGCTTCGGAGCCACACGTGCAGGAGCTGTGCCATTTTCTCAACCAGCTCGGGGCGCGCATCGACAACATTGGCTCCAACACCCTGCACATCCAAGGCGTGGAGGCATTGCACGGCGGAGAGTTCAGCATCGGTCCGGATTACCTGGAGGTGGTCAGCTTCATCGGAGCGGCGGTGGTCACGCGCAGCTCGATCACCATACGCCAGGCCGGCTCCCAGTACCTGGACATGATTGGCATGATCTTCCGCCGCCTGGGAGTGGCCTGGGAGGCGCGCGGCGAGGACATCTTCGTCCCAGCAAGACAGCCCCTGGTGATCGAGCCTGATCTGGGGGGCGCCATCCCCGAGATTTCGGTCATGCCGTGGCCAGCCTTTCCCACCGATTTGATGAGCATTGCCATTGTTGTCGCCACCCAATCACGCGGCAGCGTGCTCTTTCACGATTGGATGTATCCCAGCCGCATGTTCTTTATCGATAAGCTGGTAGGCATGGGTGGCCAGATCGTGCTCTGCGACCCTCACCGCTGCATCGTCCAGGGACCAACCACCCTGTACGGCGAGCAACTGGAAAGCCCGGACATCCGCGCCGGCATGGCGCTCGTGCTGGCTTCTCTGGCTGCGCAGGGACAATCGGTGATCCGTAATATTGGCCAGATCGACCGGGGGTACGAGCGCGTGGATGAAAAACTGCGCTCACTGGGAGCGCAGATTGAACGGGTGGATGCGGATTAGAGGGGTGAGCAATTAATTGGCTTTGGTTTGCTGCTCGACCACGCTGATGAATTCGCCGATAACATCCCTCAACATCGGCTCGGGCAGCGCGCCGACCTGGCGGTGGATCAGCTTCCCGTTGGAGAAGAAGAGCATGGTGGGTATGCCTTGAATCCCGTACTTCTCCGCCCACTGGGGGTTATCATCGGTGTTGACCTTTGTAACGAGCAGCTTGCCGGAGAACTCCTTGGCAAGCTTATCCAGGATGGGCGCTACCATTCGGCATGGCCCGCACCACGGCGCCCAGAAATCCACGATGGTTGGTAGCTTGGATTGCAAGATGGTTCTCTCGAAAGCAGCATCGCTCACATGTATGGGTTCGTCGATCATTTTCTCTCCACTGGTTTACCAATTTCCCTTGAACTGCGTAACTCCTAAATTTAAGTATAGCATGGGCACTGCGAATTGTCAGGTATAATCTCCCACCAATGAGCGCTCCTGCGTGGTCCGGCCCGGCGCCCGGGTACAACGTTTCGACTCCTGTCTACGATGGTCCCTTAGACCTGTTGCTTCAACTTATCGAACGCGCTGAGCTGGATATCACCACGCTGGCTCTGGCGCAGGTCACCGACCAGTACCTGGCTTACCTGCATACTCTGGACGAACGCTCGGCGGAGGGCGTCTCCGCATTCCTGGTCATCGCTGCCAAGCTGCTGCAGATCAAGTCCGAAGCTCTGTTACCACGCCCCCCGGCCCGTGAGGAGGGAGAAATAGACCTGGGCGAGGAGTTGGCGCGGCAATTGATCGTCTACAAGCAGTTCAAGCAGTTGGCTCAGTACCTCGGGCAGCGCGAAGAAGCCGGTCAGCGCCTGCACCTGCGCCTGGCTCCCCCACCCGTGGTCGAAGCCAGCCTGGATTTGACCGGTATCGGCTTGAATGAGCTCATCGAGGCAGCCAGGGCTGTATTCAGCCAGCAGCCTGGAACCCTCTCAGCCAACCTGGGGGTGATTTCCACGGCGGTGTCTCTGCGGGAGAAGATCGGCGCTGTTGCGTCGCGCTTGCGAGCCCATGGGAAGGACACCTTCTTCTCCATTCTAGAAGGCGCGCGTTCACGCCTGGAAATCGTGGTGACCTTCCTGGCCGTGCTCGAATTAATCAAACAGGATATGGTCACCGCCTACCAGGAGCGCCTGTTTGGCGAGATCGAGATCGAGATGAACACCGCCTGGAGCGGCGACGAGGATTTCGAGCTGGAATTTGGCGAGTAAGGCAGCTATTCTCGCCTCCAACTGTTTGGTTTACCGGTAGTTAGTAAGCATTGGGGGGATGTATCACAAGGAGACTTATGCCCAACCCATTAATCCACTCGAATTCTCCCTACCTTCTGCAGCACGCCCACAACCCGGTGGATTGGCAGCCCTGGGGGGATGAGGCTTTTGCACAGGCGCGGGAGCTAGACAGGCCGGTATTCCTGAGCATCGGCTACGCCGCCTGTCACTGGTGCCACGTCATGGCGCACGAATCCTTCGAGGACACCAAAATTGCAGCCTTCATGAATGCCCATTTCGTCAACGTCAAGGTGGACCGGGAGGAACGGCCGGACGTCGACCACATCTACATAAACGCCGTTACAGCCCTCACTGGCCAGGGCGGCTGGCCCTTGAGCGTCTTCCTGACCCCGGCTGGGCAACCATTTTACGGTGGCACTTACTTCCCACCGCAACGCCGTTACAACCTGCCCTCGTTTTTCGAGGTGCTTACCAGCATCGCTCGCGTCTGGGAGAAGGACCGCCAGCGCATTTATGCCATTGGCGAGCAGATAACCTCCCACCTGAACTCGACCAGCGAACTGGTGGCACCCCAGCCGGGTGAAGAACCCAGTGAAGCAACCCTCCTGGCCGCCCTGGCTGAACTCACCCGCGAGTACGACTGGGAACACGGCGGCTGGGGGCGCGCCCCCAGGTTTCCGCAACCCATGGCCATTGAATTCTTGCTGCGCCGGGCACTCCGGAATGGGGCAAAGGGGGAAGGCGACCCTTCGTTGCGCATGGCCACTCACGCCCTGCGCAGCATGGCACGGGGAGGAATGTACGATCTGCTGGGCGGCGGTTTTGCGCGCTATTCCACAGACGACGAATGGCGGGTACCACACTTCGAAAAGATGCTCTACGACAATGCCCTGCTCGCCAGGGTCTATCTGCATGCGCACCTGATCACCGGCGATCTGCTCTTCAAGCAGGTTGCTGGCGCAACGCTTGATTTCATCGCCAAAGAGTTGACCCACCCGCTAGGAGGCTTCTACAGCAGCCTGGATGCCGATTCCGAGGGCGAAGAGGGCAAATATTACCTGTGGACCAGGAGAGAAATCGATTCGGTACTGGAGGAAGGCGAACGAAAAGCGTTCTATTCTGCTTATCGCGTGCCTGAGGATATGGATGAGCCTTTCGTCCTGCAGCGCAGGGCGCCTGAGCCAACATCGGAGGTGTTGATCTCTCCCGTCGATTGGGATGCGCTCCACGCCAGGCTGTTGGCTCAGCGTGCGGAGCGGATTGGGCCTGGGTTGGATGATAAGGTGTTGGTGGTATGGAATGTGTTGGTGGATTTGGTGTTGCTTGATTTTTGTAGGTATTTTGGTGGGGATGTTTGGTTGAATATGGCTATACGCAATTTAACGTTTATCTTCGAGTATCTCTACCAGGATGGCGCCCTGTCCCGCTCCTGGCGGGGTGGCCAGACCGGCCCACCCGCTTTCCTCGAGGATTATGCCGGGTTAACCCTGGCCTCCCTCGCCCTCTACCAGGTTTGCCACCAGGCCATCTGGTTCCAGCGCGCCCTCTCCCTGGCCAACCAGATGATCGAGCGCTTCAGCGCCCCTTCCGGCGGCTTCTACGACGTTGAAGAGCGCCATGGCCAGCTTGTCTCCCGCCCGATGAGCCTCGAGGATAACGCCACCCCTTGCGGCAACTCGCTGGCTGCACAGGCGTTGCTCGAGCTTCACGCCCTCACCGGAGACCATACCTGGAAAGAGCGCGCAGACGCTGCCTTACGCAAGGTCACCTCGCTCGCCGCACGCTACCCGCTGGCATTTGCCAACTGGCTAGCCGCGCTGGACTTCTCCCTGGGCGAGGTCGTCGAGGTTGCTCTCCTTGGCGAGACCGACCAACTGAAGCCATTCGAGCAAGTGCTCTGGTCAACCTATCGTCCAAACCTGGTGCTTGCGGCGGGGCAAACCCCCATCCCAGACGAAGCGCCAGGACTCCTGAAAGGCCGTCCTCAGGTGGATAACCAGCCCACTGCCTACGTGTGTCGCAATTTCACCTGCCTGCTGCCGGTGACCACGCCAGAAGCCTTCCTGCAGGCGCTGGGAGATGCCTCCTGAACCAGCTTTCATGCTACAATCTAGCGTCGAACATGAATTTCCCGTGAGAATTGCTCTGATGAAAACCATCGTCCCGTCGCTCAAAGGCACACGTGACTTCTACCCGGAGGAGATGGCCGCGCGCACCTGGCTTTATCAGAAACTGCGCCAGGTCTCGAAGCGCTTTGGCTACCAGGAATACGAAGGCCCGATGCTCGAGCTGGTCGAGCTGTATGCCGCCAAATCTGGCGAGGAGCTTGTCAACGAGCAATCCTTCGTCTTTCCCGATCGCGGTGGCGAGCTGATCGCCCTGCGCCCCGAGCTTACCCTCACCCTCTCCCGCATGGTGGCTCAACGCCAGCGCCAGCTCGTCTACCCGCTGCGCTGGTGGTCGTTCGGGCCTTTCTGGCGCTACGAGCGCCCCCAAAAGGGACGCAGCCGAGAATTCTTCCAGTGGAACGTCGATCTTATCGGCGTGGATACGCCAGCCGCCGACGCCGAGCTGGTCGCCATCATCGCCACGTTCTTCAAGGAAGTGGGACTCTCACCCAGTCTGGTGGGTATTGGCATCAACGATCGCCAGCTAATCACCGCCGAGCTGGAGGCGTTGTCCATCCCGGATGAGCTGAGACCAGCGGTCTTCCACCTGATCGACCGCCGCGAGAAGCTGCCCCCCCCTGATTGGGCTGCCTACGCCCGCGACCTGGGCCTGAGCGACACACAATTCACCCGCCTGCAGGAACTCCTTGCCGATGGCGAGCTATGGAAGAAATCGGACAGCCTGCGCAGCCTTTTCGCCGCGTTGGAAGCGTACGGTGTGAGTGACTATGCGCGCTACGATCCCAGCATCATCCGCGGCCTGGATTACTACACGAGCACCGTCTTCGAAGCAAAAGAACTGACCGGCGACATCCGCCGTTCCATCCTGGGCGGTGGGCGTTACGACAACTTGCTCGAAGCGGTCGGCGGGGAACCGCTCCCGGGGACGGGCTTTGCCATGGGCGACGTGGTCATCACCCTGATCCTCAAGCAATACGGCTGCCTGCCCCCTGACCTGGGAAAAACCACCGCCCAGGTCTTGGTGACCACCTTCGACGAAGCCAGCAGCGCGGCGAACATCGCACTTGCCATGGAGCTGCGCCAGGCCGGGTTGGACGTGCTTGGCTACCCACGTGCGACGCCCTTGAGCAAGCAGATCAAATTCGCCGACAGGGTAGGCGTCAACTACATCCTCATCCTCGGCCCGGATGAGATCAAGAACGGCGTGGTAACCCTCAAGGATCTGCGCTCCGGGGAACAGCGCAGCCTGCCGCGATCCGAGGCGATCGCTGAGCTGCGCAAGCTGCTTGCCCGCCACAAATCTTCGTGATAAAATCAGCCCACAGTGTGGTGCCAGTAGCTCAATGGCAGAGCACCTGACTGTGGATCAGGTGGTTGTGGGTTCGACCCCCATCTGGCACCCAGCAAGAAGATATTCATTTTGCCGGAGAAGAGATAGGTAACTCGAGGGCTGCCGCCATGGCGCGGATGTGCTCGGGCGTGCTCCCACAGCAAGCACCGATCAGCCGCGCCCCGGCTTCTCTGGCTTGCAGGGCATACTCGGCCATGCTGGCGGGTGAGGCGCCGTACACCACGCTGCCTCCCGCGATCTTGGGCAGTCCAGCGTTTGCCTTAGCCACGAGGGGAAGCTCCGTCGTGACGCCGCGCATCTCGCCGACCGACTGCACCAACTCGCCCGGGCCGCGCCCGCAGTTGGCGCCGGTGGCATGCGCTTTGCTCTCAATCGCGAATTGCAGCGCCTGCGCAGGCTTGACCCCCATCATCGTGCGCCCACGCGTGTCGAAGGACATGGTGATAACCACCGGCAGATCGCTCACCTGGCGCACACCCTCGTAGGCTGCCTTCACCTCGTTGAGGTCGCCCATCGTCTCGATCCATAAGACATCCACGCCCCCCTCGACCAGCGCCTCTGCCTGCTCCCGAAAAGCCTGGCGCGCCTCGTCGAACGCGAGCGGGCCGAATGGCTTGAGCAACGACCCGGTTGGGCCAATGGACCCGGCGACAGCCACAGCTCGCGGCGCCTGGCTGGCTGCCTGGCGGGCCACGCGCGCTGCCGCCAGGTTCAGCTCCCTGACCCGGCCTTCGTTCTGATGGCGCTTCAGGCGCGGCCTGGTGCCCCCAAAGCTGTTGGTCAAGATCACCCGCGAACCCGCCCGGATGTAGCCCAGGTGTATCGCCACGACGCGTTCGGGGTGGTCCACATTCCAGGCCTCCGGGCATTCGCCTGAGGCTAACCCGCTCTGGATGAGCATGGTGCCCATGGCGCCATCCAGCAGGATCGTGGTTTCATCGGCCAGCAGGTCGAGAAATGCGTTTACCATGGCATTTGCCTCCGCACAAGGGGTATCGGCTGTCAACCGGCGCCATTGATTCTACCCGATTATCTCGTAAGAGCGGCTGGTGAAGCAGGGTGGTCTTTTGACGGGTATAATCCGGCAGGAGGCGCACGCTTGGAGGACAACCCTATTTTTCCAGTCGGCAAGCTCCCTCAGCCGGTCTTGAACCGCCTGCTCGCGCGCCTGCCCATGGACGATCCCCAGGTATTGGTGAAACCTGGAATCGGCATGGATTGCGCGGTTATCAAACTGGGTGAGATCTGCCTGGTCTTTAAGTCCGACCCGATCACATTCACCGCCGAGGATATCGGCTGGTACCTGGTGCAGGTCAACGCCAATGACATCGCCACCACCGGCGCCATACCGCGCTGGTTGCTGATCACCCTGCTGCTCCCTGAAGACAAGACCGGCGAGGCGACCCTGCTAGCGATTGCCGATCAGGTCGGCGCGGCTTGCCGGCAAATAGGAATCGTCGTGATCGGCGGGCACACTGAAGTTACGTATGGTTTGGAGCGCCCCATCCTGGCCGGAACGCTGGTTGGCGAGGTGTCCCGAGCAAACCTGGTAACTCCGGCTGGCGCCCACCCCGGGGATCGCATCTTGCTCACCAAGAGCGTGCCCATCGAAGCTACCTCAATTTTGGCGCGCCAGTTTGCGCCGCGGCTGGCCGGCGCCCTCACTCCCGCAGAGCTCGAGGAAGCAGCCAATTATATCCGCACCCCGGGCATCAGCGTGCTGCAAGACGCTCGCCTGGCGCTGGGTTCCGGGCGGGTGCACGCCATGCACGATCCCACGGAAGGCGGCTTGGCTGCCGCCCTGTGGGAGCTGGCAGCCGCCAGCCAGCTACGACTTGTTGTGAACCCGGATAGGGTGCGCGTCACCTCGCTCTCGCGCAAGATTTGCGCCGCGCTGGAGATCGACCCCCTGGCAGCTATCGCCTCCGGCGCGCTGCTCCTGGCTGTGCCCGCGCATGACGCAGAAAATATCTGCAGCGCTCTATCCAGCGCCGGCATTTCATGTGAGGAGATCGGTTGGGCAGAAGCGGGGGAGACCGAGGTACGCCTGGCACCGGAAGCAAGCCAGCACGCCGGCGAGCCGCTGGCGCTGCCTGAGCGGGACGAAATTGCCCGGTTGTATTGACCCCGTACGCAACGGGGGAAAACAGCCAGCCTCATCTGGCAGGCTGGCAGTCAGAACGAAGCTACGCCGCCAACCGCTTGAAGATCAAGCACACCCTCAACTCGGGTATACGACATATCACGTATGAACTGACCAGCTCCCAACCGGCATTCCCCGCCGCTTCTAACTTCGCCTGCAACGTTTCCTGCTTGACCTCTTCCACCTTGTATTGCCACATGGTCGCCTCCATCCAAGAGGGATTATACGCCGTTACAGGTAGTGAATCAGCGTTTTGGCCTTGAAATTAGGAAGGGGTGCCCCCACGGATCAGGAGTGGCGAGGGGCGGATTTGAACCGCCAACCAAGGGCTTATGAGTCCCCTGCTCTGCCATTGAGCTACCTCGCCAATCCATCAAGCGGGCAAATATTACTACGCTTGACAGGTTTTGTCAAACTTCTGCACTTTTCAGGCCCATACCTGGAGCAACACTGCATATAGCGCCGCGCAGCCGAATGCGGTGATCACCGCGCCCGAGAGGCGGTTGATCCACACCAGCGCGGTGGGTCCCAGGCGCTTGCGAAAAACGCCGACGAATCCGCTAAGGAACAACCACCACAGCGCCGAGCCGCTGAACACACCCACGACCATGCTTAGCGCCGAAGCAATGGTGTCCGAACCAGCTCCCAACCCCAGGCCGGCAAAGATCGCCACGAACGATAGGATAGTGAGCGGGTTGGTCAAGGTAAGCAACAAAGTAGAGGCGTACGCCCAAACCAGGCTTTGCTTCTCCACTCTCACTTGCTCATCGAGCGCCTTGGGTCGACCAAAGAATGTCTTTACCCCCAAGGCGAGAAGAAAGACGCCGCCAGCCAAGCGGATGAGGAATTGCTGGCCGATCAGGAAATCCGAAACGATGGTGAGCCCAAAGCCCGCCAGGGCTCCGTAGAACGCGTCTGCGGTAGCGGCGCCCAATCCCGACACGAAGCCATTCAGGCGCCCCTCCAGAAGCGTGCGGCGGATGCACAACACGCCAATCACCCCCACCGGCGCAGCAATCGAGAAGCCAATGACCAGCCCCTTGAGGAAAAAATCCACGCTCATCGCCCGGCCCCTGCCCCACCATCCCCACCGGCGCTAACTGAGGCCATTTGCTGGCCGAACTCGTTCAGGACGCGATAATATGGCAGGATGCTGGGGATGTAGTGGCGTTCATCCCTGGCGTGCGGCCCAATCCCGCTCTGCCCCCACACAACCGCCCTGCCGCCTGGGGCGAAGCGGGCGCTCGTTGCAGGCAGCTTTCGCCCGAGTTGCGGCTCCTGCCCGGCGATAGAGACGTAGGCTGCCTGTAAGCATTGCAGGAATGGGTTATCCGCCGGGCACCTAACTCCCGCTTGCATGACCTTGATATTCATTTCGAGGCTGTGAGAAGAACAGTAATCAGTTAGTAATTTATGGTTATGCGCAAGGTCTTCTTCGGGGATCGGGCGTACCTCTACCCCAAAGGTCGCTTCTCCCGGAGAGATATTATACACACCCGGCTCGCCGACCTGGACGAAGGGATTTTGTACCTGGGTATGCCAGCCGTCCTGGCCGGTGAGTCGCAGGTTATTCTGTAGAATAGCCATAATCTCGGCTCTTGCAACTAGCAATCGCTCCACCAGCGCCCCTCCGCCTGGCTGAGCTACACCGGTGTGGATTTTTTCAGCTCGAGCGGTCACCGTGAAGCGCATCACGCCGCGGTTCTCGATGCAGATCTCTCCCCACAATTCGGTGCCTTTCTCACCGGTGCGTTCCCCGG
>JAQUAE010000043.1 GCA_028687395.1 Anaerolineales bacterium
TCCACCGTAGACCTTTCCGAAGCGCCCGAGATACAGGAGCACATGCGTGAGGCGCAGGCTGACCCCCAACGCTTCCCGGAGGCGAAGAGGCGTTCGCCACCCCTGCGCGACGATAACCCGATGTACTTGCGCGATTATGCGCAGTGCGTCCTGTGCTGGCGCTGCGTGCAGATCTGCGCCGAGGATGCCCAGTATACCTACGCCATTAACTTCTCCGGGCGCGGTTTCGATACCCAGATCAGCACCTTCTTCGACCAGCCCTTGCCGCAGACCACCTGCGTGTTCTGCGGGCAGTGCGTGGGCGTCTGCCCGACGGGCGCGTTGAAACCCAAGCGGGAGTGGCTGCTCGAACAGGGGCTGCCACTTGAGCAGATCATGCAAGCGACGCGCCCCGCGCGCCGAAAATCGCGAGGTTAATGGCTATGCTCAAACCCGACCGCACCCAGTCTACCACCTGCCCCTACTGCGGGGTGGGATGCAACCTGATCCTACACATTAAGGACGATTTCATCTACCGGGTGACCTCACCCTTCGACGCGGTGGTCAACCAGGGCAACCTGTGCGTCAAGGGGCGCTTCGGTTACGATTTCATCTACCACCCGGACCGGGTGACCACGCCCCTGGTGCGTAAGGTTCCCCAACAAGCCGGCGCCCGGACGCAGGCCTTCGATCGCTCGGAATGGCGCCAGGTCTCCTGGGACGAAGCCCTGGACCTGGTGGCTGACCGGCTGGTCGAGATCTACCGCCGGGATGGCGCTGGCGCCCTGGCAGCGTACCTGTGCGCCAAGGCAACCAACGAGGACAACTACCTGCTGCAGAAGATGTTCCGCGCCCTGTTCCGCACCAACCACATCGACCACTGCACCCGCCTGTGCCACGCCGGGTCGGTCGTGGCGCTGCAGCAGGCGATCGGCTCCTCAGCGATGAGCAACACCGCCGCGGAGGTGATCAAGAGCGACTGCTTCATCGTCACCGGCTCGAACACTACAGAGAACCACCCGATCATCGCCCTGCAGATGAAAGCCGCCGTGCGCAAGCACGGCGCCAAGCTGATCGTCGTCGACCCCCGGCGCATGGAGCTGTGCGATTACGCCACGCTGTGGTTGCCGCTCCGCCCGGGTACGAACGTGCCGGTGTTCAGCGCCATGGCGCACGTGATCCTCAAAGAAAACCTGGTAAACTGGGAGTTCGTCAACACGCGCACCGAGGGCCTGGAGGACTTCGCCCGCTCGGTGGAGAAATTCACCCCGGAGTACGCCGAGGCCATCTCAGGGGTCGATCGCGGCTTGATCGCTGCCGCCGCCCGCATGTACGCCACTGCTGAACGAGGCGCCATCTACTGGGGCATGGGCATTTCCCAGCTCTCCCACGGAACGGCCAGCGCGCTCTCCCTGATCCACCTGGCCTTCCTGACCGGGCACATCGGGCGCGAGGGCACCGGGCTCAACCCGCTGCGCGGGCAGAACAACGTGCAGGGCGCCTCCGACATGGGTGCCATGCCCTTTCACTTCCCGGGCTACATGGCGGTGGATGACCCTGCCAACGCCCCACGCTGGGAAGCGGCCTGGAATGTCGAGCCAGGCGGCTTGAACCGCAAGCGCGGCCTGACCACGACCGAGATCCTCGCCAACGCCCATCCCGGCGGGGTGCGCGCCCTGTACATCATGGGCGAGAATCCGATGATGAGCGAGCCCAACCTGAACCAGACCCGCCAGCACATGCAGCAACTGGAATTCCTGGTAGCCCAGGACCTTTTTATCAACGAAACGGTCGCCTTTGCCGACGTCTTCCTGCCCTCCACCTCCTGGGCGGAGAAGGACGGCACCTTCACCAACACCGACCGCCGCGTGCAGCGCGTGCGCTCCGCCATCCTGCCCCGGGGCGCCTCCCGCCCGGATTGGCAGATCATCTGCAACCTGGCGCAACGCATCGAAAGCCGGCTAGGCGTTACTCGCTCGGCCGGCTGGCAGTATACCCACCCCGCTGAAATCATGGCCGAGATTGGGGCCGTCGTGCCGGAATACACCGGGGTGACCTACGCGCGCCTTGAGAAAAACGGCCTGCAAACCCCGGTGTGGGATTCCGGCCACCCGGGCACGCCGTTCCTGTTCGCCAAGAGCTTCCCGCGCGGGCGGGGCAAGTTCCACCCGCTGGAGTACGTCCCCACCGCCGAACCGCCCGACGACGAATTCCCCTTCATCCTGACCACTGGCCGCGTCCTGGAACACTGGCACGGCGGCACGATGACCCGCCACTCAAAGCTGGACGAGCTGTATCCGCAGGCCACCGTGGAGATCAACCCCGCCGACGCCGCCTTGATGGGCGTGAGCGATGGACAGGTGGTGCGCGTAGCCTCCCGCCGCGGAGCAATTACCTTGCGCGCCCAGGTCACCCCCAAGACGACCGCCGGGGTGGTTTTCATCCCGTTTCATTTTGCCGAGGCGGCGGCCAACCTGCTGACCATCGACGCCCTCGACCCGCAAGCCAAGATTCCCGAATTCAAGGCCTGCGCGGTGCAGATATTGCTCGCCCAGGCCGAAGAGGCCCGGCTGGTCGCAGCCTGGGAGCCGCGCGGCAGGTATACCTGGCGCGGCTCCCCCCCGGCAGGGCGTATTCCGAGAAGTGGTCCCCCAGAACCCATGCCGTAGCAAATCGGCGATCCACTCCGCATCGGCAACATCGGCGTTCCGCCCAGACAGCGCCTTGATGTGTCCGGCATTCACCACCAACACCTCAAATCACCCGTCATCGTCTCAAACGTGCGTGTCTCTTTGGCCGCTTGCTCGTCTGACCCAGGCACGATCACACAGGCCACTACGGTCTTCTTGTGCACATGGATCCCACAACAACGTTCATACTTCACTTCCATCGCTCAACTAAAACTCCTCATATGTGTGGGCGCCCATCTGGCCGGGCAGTGAGGGCTCATCAGCAAGCAGTCAGTGCGCCGGAGGGGCTTTCGGCTCGAGCAAGCGGCGCAGGCAACCAGGAGCGGGAATCAGTCCATGGACTCGATAATAGGGTAACATTCCCCCCTTTCAATTTGCTTACAATTAACGCCTAAAAGTGCCGCGATCAGCCACCCAGTCCGCAAACCATATTTGCGATAAATCGGGTAATTTTAATGTTATTTTAATCCTGTTGACAGGCAACCCTGCTTTTGCTAAAATGAAGAACAACATCATAGCCTTTACATCTGAACCTAACCAGACTCCCTGGCATGGTTCGGGGGCCACCTCGCCACATCATCGCAGCCGCCGCCCTTTCTGCACGAGGCAGGGAGGGCGGTTTGCGTATATCGCCCAACGACCTTGAGGTCATTCACCCGTCACTGGGGCCGAAAGTATGTCAAGCACATTTCTAGCTTCGATAAAAACTCGCCCAGCTTCAGCGATAGTCATCGGCGGCGGAATCGGGGGGATGCGCGCTGCCTTGGACCTCGCCGAAGCTGGATTGAGGGTATATTTGATCGAGCAGACCCCCTGCCTGGGAGGCAGGGTGGCCCAGCTCGGGTTCATGTTTCCTCAGCACGATTGCGTGCTCTGCCGCGGGACGGCCGATCACGGCTATGGCTGCACCCGCCCGTCCATCTCGCCCGCCTATATCCAGCAAAACCAGCACCCCAACATCGAAATCCTGACCAACACGCGCGTTACCGACGTGGAGGGACAGGCCGGCGACTTCACTGTTTCGTTGCGCCAGAAGCCGCGTTACATCCACCCGGAGCGCTGCATCAACTGCGGGTATTGCAGCCAGGTGTGCCCCGTCGAGCTGCCCGACGAGTACCAGCAGAAGCTCAGCCTGCGCAAAGCGGCTTACAAGGTGGCCGCTCGTGCCGCTCCGGACGTTTACGTGATTGACCGCGGCCCGTACTGCACAGAATGCAAGAAGTGCGAGGCGATCTGCCCCACGCAGGCGGTCGATTTGAATGAGCAGCCGCGGCTGCTCACTCTGGAAGTCGGGGCGATCATCCTGGCTTTGGGCTTTCAAGTCTTCGACCCGAGCCACAAGGGGGAGTTGGGCTACGGGCAGCACGCGAATGTAGTGAACGCCATGCAATACGAGCGCCTGGCCAGCCGCTCAGGTCCTACCGAGGGTGTGATCACCCGGCCATCCGATGGCCAGAAGCCGCGCTCGATCGCCTGGCTGCAATGCGTCGGTTCGCGCGATCTGGAAAACGCGTTTTGCTCCTCGATTTGCTGCATGTACGCCACCAAGGAAGCCATTCTGGCCAAGCAGCGATTCGGGGAAAGCGTGGATTGCTGCGTCTTCATTATGGATGAGCGCGCTTTCAACAAGGAATACAGCAAGTATTTCAACCGGGCGCGCCAGAAATATGGCATCCGCTACGTCCACTGCCGCGTCTCCGCCGTGCTGGAAGACCCGCACAGCAAGGACCTGATTTTGAATTACGCTGAACCCAACGGAAATCACCACCAGGAACGGTTCGGAATGGTGGTGCTGGCCACGGGATTGCAGCCGCCGGAATCAGCCGCCCAATTGGTCGATATGTTGGGTATTGAGCTCAACGAGTACGGCTTCTGCCAGACGGACAAGTTCACGCCTCAACAAACCACCCGCCCGGGTGTGTTCGTGTGTGGCGCCTTTTCCTCCCCCAAGGAAATCGCTGAAACCATCCTGGACGCCAGCGGCGCGGCTGCCGAAGTGATGCGCCTGTTGAACGACCGCCTGAACACCTACGCCTTTTCGCGGGAGTTTCCCTTCCTCTCAACCGAGGATTTTCCCCCAGAGAGGGAAGTTAGCACAGAAGCGCCGCGCGTGGGGGTCTTCGCCTGCACTTGCGCCGGGACGCTCTCCGAAATCCTGGATTTCAAGGAAATTGCCCGGCGGGCTGCCGGGTGGCCGGATGTAGCTGCAGCCGAGGTGGTGGACCTGGCCTGTTTTCCGGAGGCGCTAGCGCACATCCGGACAGTCATTGAAAAGGAGGCGCTCAACCGCGTCGTCATTGCGGCGTGCAGCAACCGCACGCACGAGTCGTTGTTCCAACGCACCGCGCGCCGGGCCGGGCTCAACCCCTACCTGGTCGAAGTGGTCAACCTGCAGGGGCAATCCACCCGCGCCCACCAATGGCAACGCGAGGCCGCCAACCGTAAGGCTTTGGAGATGGTACGCATCGGCGTGGGGCGAGCCTGCGTCGCACGCCCCGTTTACAAAGATGAACACACCTGCCAGCCTTCGGCCCTGGTCATCGGGGGAGGGGTGGCAGGGATGACCGCCGCGCTAGCCATCGCCGATAGCGGTTATGACGTGCACCTGGTGGAACGCGCCGAAATGCTGGGTGGGAACCTGCTCAATTTATACTACGTCGCCGAGGGCTACAACCCACAGAGGCTGCTGCGCGATTTGGTGAACCGCGTCCTCGCCCACCGACGCATCATGACGCACATGCGCACGGAGTTGGTGCACCAGCGTGGTCATGTGGGCGATTTCCGCTCCGAGCTGCTCACCCGCCACCCGGACGGCACGACGGATTCCTTCACCGTCGAACATGGCGTGACAGTCGTCGCCACCGGCGCGCGTGAAGCCCACGAACACCCCCTGCTGCGCTACCCAAAGGTGGTCACCCAACGCGAGCTGGAGGAGATCATCCTGCACGACCCAGAGCAGATCACCCGCCTGAATGACGTGGTGATGATCCAATGCATGGGCCGGGATGGCATTGCCGAGTACTGCTCGCGCGTGTGTTGCACCAACACGATGAAGAACGCCATCCGCATCAAGCTGCTCAACCCCAAGTGCCGGGTCAGCGTGCTGTATAAGAACATCGTCACCTACGGCTTCCGCGAGCAGTATTACACCGAGGCCCGCCGCCGCGGGATTGTTTTCATCCGCTGGAATGAACAGGAACCACCCCGGGTGAGCTTCGACGAAGTCCACGATCGCCTAGTGGTGCGCGTGCGCGACCTTTCGCTGGAGCGTTGGTTAACGCTGCCCGCCGACCTGGTCCCCTTGAGCGTAACCGTCGTGCCCTCCGAAGGCACCCAGAAGCTGGCGCGGATTTTGCGTGTGCCCCTCTCCAGCCAGGGCTTCTTCGAAGAAGCCCAACTCAAACTGCGCCCGATGGACTTTATGCGCGATGGCATCTTCCTGGCAGGCATGGCGGCCTACCCGAAGTTCTTGGAAGAGAGCATCAGCCACGCCCTGGCTGCAGCAGCCCGCGCTCTGACGCTGCTGGCGCACAAATCGCTGCACATGGGGGGTGTGGTCGCTTTCGTGGACGCCGAGAAGTGCGTCGGGTGCCTGACCTGCACGCGCACCTGCCCGTTTTCCATCCCGCAGGTGGTTCAACCCGAGGACTGGCCGCAGGTGGCGTCCTTCAACCAGACCACCCCCAACGACAAGCGGTCGTCCACCCTGAAGGAAGGGATTCGCATGGGGGTAGGAGGCCTGGGAGGCGCAGCCTACATCGACCCGGCACTCTGCCAGGGGTGCGGCACGTGCGCGGGAGAGTGCCCCGCCAACGCCATCCAATTGGTCAACTATACCGATGAGCAGATGTTGCTCAGGTCTATCCAGGGGTTGGGCAGTTGGCTGCCCACCAGTCAGGTGGCCGTATGAAACCTGAAACCGCCCCCCTCCCCTCGGGCGCCTTCGAGCCAGAGATCACCGCCTTCTATTGCATCTACTGCGGCTATATGGCCGCCGATACCGCCGGCGCCCTGCAAATCCAATACCCGGCGAACGTCAAGTTTATGCGCATGCCCTGCACCGGCAAGACGGACGTCCGTTACTTGCTGGAAGCCTTCGAGCAAGGCGCGGACGGGGTTTACCTGGTCGCTTGTCCCATTGGTAACTGCCATCATGTGCGCGGCAACGAACGCGGCAGGGCGCGGGTTCAACGCGCCAAGATGATCCTGGATGAGATCGGATTGGGTGGAGAGCGCCTGGAGATGTTCTTCGTATCCGGCAGCCAGGGGCACGCATTCGCCATGGCTGCTCAAACGATGACCGAGCGCATACGCGGCCTGGGACCCAACCCGTTGAAGAAACACGCCAAGACCCGCCAACTGAGCCTGGAAACAGTGGACGAAGAACTCGATGAGGATGCGGATTTTAGAGGCAGAAAAACCGGAAAGTCCAGTAGAAAATAGAGCCCCGCCCGCCGCTTGATTCGCCACAAGCGAGGGGTTCTGTTTTACTGAATCTGACTGTAGAGGTGAGGGCAGTTATGGCAGTAACAGACAGCATCGTTGCCCCCAGGGGTGACCCGCGGCCTGTTGGAGCGGTTTTAGTGGTGGGTGGCGGCATTGCGGGGATGCAAGCCGCTATCGACCTGGCTGACCAAGGGTTCAAAGTATATCTTGCGGAAGCAAAATCGGCTATAGGGGGGAAAATGGCGCAGTTGGACAAGACCTTCCCCACGAACGACTGCGCCATGTGCACCATCTCGCCCAAGCTGGTCGAGACCGGCCGGCATCCCAACATCGCCGTGCTGACCAACACGGAAGTGCTGGACGTGACCGGACAGGCGGGCGATTTCCGCGTGCGCTTGCGCCAACAGCCGCGCTACGTCCAGGTGGACCGTTGTGTGGCCTGCGGCGACTGCCTGAAGGTGTGTCCCGTAGTTACCCCGGATACATTCAACGAAGGGCTGGCCTCCCGGCATGCAATCTACAAGCTCTACCCGCAAGCCACGCCCAACGCGTTTGCCATTGAGAAGCTGGGAATGTCGCCATGCCGGGATGCGTGTCCATCCGGGCAGCGGGCGCAGGGCTACATCGCCCTCATCCGTGAGGGGCGCTGGGAAGACGCCATGCGGGTGATCAAGATGGACAACCCCTTCCCGGGAATTTGCGGGCGCATCTGCAACCACCGCTGCGAGACGGCCTGTAACCGCGGGCTGGTGGATGAGCCCATCAACATTCGCGCCTTGAAGCGTTTCGTCACCGACAAGGTCTACAGCCTGCCTCGCCAAGCGGTTGAGCCTGCCCCCAGGCGTTTCGACGACAAGGTGGCGATCATCGGCGCCGGGCCCTGCGGCCTGACCGCTGCCCAGGACCTGGTACGCGCCGGCTATGGCGTTACCGTGTTCGAAGCCATGCCGGTTGCGGGGGGCATGCTCCGCCTGGGGGTGCCGGAGTACCGCTTGCCCAACGCCATCATCGAGCGTGAGGTGCAAGACATCCTCGACCTGGGAGTCGAACTGCGCCTCAACCACCGGGTGGACAACCTGGACGACCTGTTCATCGAGGGCTTCGCCGCCGTGCTGATCGCGGTGGGAGCACACGAGGGCATTCGCCTGCGCATTCCCGGCGCCAACCTGGAGGGCGTGCTGGTCAACACGCACTTCCTGCGTGACGTGCGTCTGAACCGCTACAGCCGCGCCGTGGATGGGAGCCTCCAGGCGAAGAACGCGCCGCCTTTGGGAAAGCGAGTACTGGTGCTGGGCGGCGGGAATGTGGCCATCGACTGCGCCCGCAGCGCCATTCGCCTGGGATGTGAGGTGCACCTGGCTTGCCTGGAGGGGTACGAAGAGATGCCGGCACACGCTTGGGAGGTCAAAGCTGCCGAAGAGGAGGGCGTGGTCATCCACCCGGGGCGCACATTCGAACAGGTGCTAGGCGACCAAAGCGGGCGCGTCGTGGGCGTGGAATGTATGCACGTCTCTTCCTTCTCCTTCGACGATGCCGGCCGCCTGCACGTTGAAAAGACCCCCGACACCCAACACGTCGTCCCCTGCGACACCGTCATTTTCTCGGTGGGGCAGCGCACCGGCCTGGCGTTCATCCCTGATGACGCCGGGGTGGGCATCACCGAGCGCCAAACGGTAGCTATCAATCCGAACACCATGGCTGCCACCCGGCCGGGCGTATTCGCTGCTGGTGATACAGTCTCCGGGACCGCATTTGTGATCGAGGCGGTCAACAGCGGCCACAAAGCAGCCCAATCCATATTGCGCTACCTGCAGGGTGAAGCGCTCGAGACGCCCCCCAAACCAGAATTACCCGTCGTGCACCTGACCCAGACGGAAATCGAGGCGCGCATCGCCCGCGGCGAAATTCACAGGCAAGGGCGGGTAGCGTTGCCCGAAATCGCCCTGGAGCAACGCGTCAGCAGCTTCAGCGAAGTGGAGATGGGGTACGACGACGCCAGCGCCCAGGCGGAAGCAGCCCGGTGCCTGGCGTGCGGTGTGTGTTCGGAGTGCTGGAGCTGCGTCTTCGCCTGCGGCCGGGACGCCATCGAGCACGCCATGCCGCCCGTCGAAGAAATGGTAGACGTGGGGGCGATCATCCTGGCGCCGGGTTACGAGGTGTACCGCGCCGAGCTATCCCAGGAATACGGCTATGGCCGCTACCCCAACGTGATCACCGCCCTGCAACTCGAGCGCATGCTCTCGGCCTCCGGGCCCACCTTCGGCCACATCCAGCGTCCCTCCGATGATCGCCTGCCGCGCAGAATCGCCTTCCTGCAATGCATCGGCTCACGCGATCAGGCTCACGATTACTGTTCGGCGGTATGCTGCATGTATGCCACCAAGGAAGCGGTGATGGCCAAGGAGCACCATCCCGAGCTGGATATCCAGGTGTTCATGATGGATATGCGCGCCTTTTCCAAAGGCTACCAGGGGTATTACGACCGCGCCCGCCAGCGCTACGGCATCCGGTATACGCGCTCGCGGGTGAGCAGCATTCACGAAGACCCACAGACGCACGATCTCATCCTGAAATACCTGGACGAGGGGACCAATGGCCGCGCCTTGGAGGAGGGGCGCTTCGACCTGGCCGTCCTCTCGGTCGGCATGGAGATATCCCAGCAGGTACGCGATTT
>JAQUAE010000044.1 GCA_028687395.1 Anaerolineales bacterium
CCCAGGCGCTGGTGGATGAGAAGCGTCAAATCATCGTGCACGCTGAGGCTTTTAGCAGCCAGGATCATGAGAATCTGGCGCCCATGATGGCAGGGGCAAAGAAGAACATGCAGGCAATCGGCAAAGGAGCGAACTATTTCGCAGGCAAACAGCTCACCGCAGACAGCAATTATCACAGCCTCGCCAGCCTGGCATTGTGCAAGGCCGAGGGATTGGACGCCTATATCCCAGACATCCAGTTTCGCCAGCGAGACGGGCGCTTTGCCGGGCAACCAGGGTTCAAAGATGGCATCTCACGCCCGCCAGGAGGACTGTGCCAATTGCCGCCTGAGATCAAGTTGTTTGAGTGGGTCAAGCACATCGCGGAGATACTTGTCAGTCAGGGTGGATGGCAAAAAGCCCAACTTGATCGATGAAATGAAAGCCAGGATAGACACTCCCCAGGGCAAGCAGATCTATGCCAGGCGCCTGGCCATCGTCGAGCCGGTGTTTGCCAATATCTGCGTTCAGAAACGATTGGATCACTTCACCTTGCACACTAAGGCCAAGGTAGATGTCCAGTGGAGATTGTTTGCCCTGGTGCACAACATCGGCAAAATCCACACTTATGGGATGGTTAATTGATAGTCCGTCTTTGGAGAGCAGCGCGCCTGGCTATGAACAAGTGGACAAAACGGATAATTCCCCAGTAGCGCGTTGAGGCCTTGTGTTTGGGTATAATTCGCGCAGTCAAAATCATGTTTTTCGACAGTCTCGTTAGGCAGTGACCGAAACTATTCACACCCGTAAGGAGATTTTCTGCATTGGATATTCCACGGATCTTCAACATCACTGAAAGTGCTCACCGCATCCATAACCCGTTCACACCCGAAAAGCTCGCCACTCTTGGTGCGGCGCTGCGTCTGGAAACGGGGACCCGAGTGCTCGACCTCGGCAGCGGTTCGGGCGAGATGCTGTGCACCTGGGCACGCGATTACGGAGTCATCGGCACCGGCATCGACATGAGCCAGTTATTCACCGAGCAAGCGAAACTCCGCGCTGAAGAACTCGGTGTCGCCGATCAAGTCAAGTTCATCCATGGCGATGCATCCGGCTATGTCTCTGACGAGAAGGTCCATGTAGCAGCCTGTGTCGGTGCGACATGGATCACCGGGGGAGTCGTTGGCACCATCGAGCTTCTGGCGCAGAGCCTCCGCCCCGGAGGGATCATCCTCATCGGCGAGCCCTACTGGCGGCAGTTACCGCCGACGGAAGATGTTGCCAGGGGGTGCCATGCCAGCTCGATCTCCGACTTTCTCATGCTTCCAGAACTTCTCGCCTCTTTCGGCCACCTCGGCTACGACGTCGTGGAAATGGTTTTGGCAGACCAGGACAGTTGGGACAGATACGAGGCGGCCAAGTGGCTCACCATGCGCCGATGGCTTGAAGCCAATCCCGACGACGAGTTCGCCAAAGATGTTCGAGCCAAACTGACCTCGGAACCCGAGCGCTACGCCGCTTACACGCGTGAATACCTGGGCTGGGGCGTGTTCGCGCTGATGACGCGGTGATGAGGGGATTACCGGGCGACTCAGAAAGTGGGGAAAATCCAATCATGCCGAACCAGGCAGTCCATGGGACAGCCAAGGCCGAGCCGTTGCGAAAACCGGAGCTTAAAGAACGTTTTTAACCATTACATTGGTCAGTGGAAGCCCTGGCTGCCCCTGACCGCCGCCGTTAGGCGGTTGAGGAGGGTCCGCCCAGCTTCTGCTTGCACAGCACTGTTCTTCGATCTGCAGCGCAACCAGCCCCGCTCCTGCGGGGTGAGAAAGGAACTAGGTCATATGATCGGCATTTGGCAAGACTACGCAGTGCTCTACCTGGTCGTGGCAGGCATCACGATGCTCGGGGCTTTCGGCTTGCCGCTCCTGGTCGCCCCGATGTGGTGGGCTCGGCTCATGCGCTGGGAGGCCCCGCCGCCAGGAAGCGTTGGACCAGGCGGTGGAGGCGATTCGAGCCACGGGAGGGGAAGCGTTGCCGGTCGCTGCTCACACCGGAAACCCGCAAGCCGTGCAGGCGCTGGTCGCTGAGACTGAGAAAGCCTACGGCGGGATGGACATCCTGGTCAACAACGCAGCCGCCAACCCTCACTTCGGTCCCCTGCTCAGCGCCGAAGAAAGCCACTGGGAGAAAACGCTGGACGTCAACCTGCGGGGCTACTTCCGCCTGATCAAGGCCTGCGTCCCCAGCATGCGCCAGCGGGGTGGGGGCAAGATCATCAACGTCGCCTCGGTGGGCGGCATCCAGGCCCAGCCCGGGTTGGGGGTGTACTGCGTCAGCAAAGCGGGGGTGATCATGCTCACCCAGGTGTTGGCTTTGGAGCTGGCTGCCGATAACATCCAGGTCAACGCCACCGCCTCCGTGCTGGCGCAGACACGCTTCAGCCAGGTGCTCTGGCAAACCCCCGCCCTGTACCAGCAGATCATCCAGCACATCCCCCAGGGTCGCTTTGCCCAACCAGGGGAATTGGCCGGCATTGCCCTTTACCTGGCCAGCCCCGCCTCCAGTTTCACCACAGGCGCCGTCTTCGTGGTGAATGGCGACCAGCTCGCCGGGAGCAGCATCTCACCTGGCGCTTAACCCGCCTCATCCACCGCTATGAGCAACCATCCACCCGAGACCATCGCCCGCTGGGCGGGGTTGCTGGCCCTATTCACCCTGGCCGGCTTCATCGAGACGGTCTTTTACGGGCAACTCAACGCCTTCACGCCGCTTTACTTGCCGCGCCTGGGCATAGCCGCCGAAGATGTACGCGTCTGGACGGGCGGCCTGGCTTCGGTTGCCAGCGCGGTGGGCATTCCCTTCCTGCCCTTGTGGGGCGCGCTGGCCGACCGCTACGCTCGCCAGCCGGTGATCATCCGCTCCTTCCTGGTGCACCTGCTGGCGGCGATAGCCATGTTCCTGGCGGGCAATATCTGGGTTTTCGTGATTGGGCGCAGCCTGACCAGCCTGGCCCTGGGCAACAGCGGGTTGATGATGGCCACCCTGCACGAGCGCGTCCCCGAGCGGCGCCGGGGGTTATCCTTTGCCATCATGAACAGCGCCCCGCCGGTCGGCGCGGTCATCGGGCCGTTGGCCAGCGGGCCGCTGGTGGACGCCTGGGGTTTTCGCTCCCTGTTGCTGATCGACGCTGGATTGATGCTGCTGGTCATCCTCGCCCTGGCGGTTGGCTACCGGGATTCCTACCGCGGGGTGAGCCAAGAGCCCCTCTTGCGCATGGCGGCAGCCTCGCTCGGCGTGATCACCAGCTCCGGACGCCTGCGCGCCCTCTTCCCCACCCTGTTCTTCCTCTTCTCAGGCTGGACGCTGGCGCTCACTTACACCCCGCTGGCGGTGACCACGCTGTACCGCGGCAACCAGCCGGGCGCCGCGGTGGGCGCCGTGCTCGGCGCCAGCGGCTTGCTCACCCTCCTGCTCGGCCCGCTGGTCGGCTGGCTGGCGGATAAGGTAGGCCTATGGAAGGTGTTCTTCAGCGGGGCGGGCCTGGCGATCCTGCTCTGGCCGCTGCCTTACTTCTCCAGTAACCTGGTCGATTTCGGCGTCCGCTGGGCGCTGGTCAACGGGCTGGTTTCCTCGGTGTTTGCCATTTCCTTCGCCGTGCTGGCGCAATCGGCATCCGAGAAGGCGCGCGGCCGGGTGATGGCCTTCTCCTTCCTGCCCACCAACCTGGGCTTCATGATCGGCCCGGCCATCGGCAGCGTGATTACCCGGGGCAGCATCTTCAACGTCTACCCCGCCGCGGCGATATTGACCGCCATCGGGCTGGGCTTGCTCTGGGTCGCCTGGCGCAGACCGGGATAGCCCGCCGCAGCGAAGTCCCGCGCTTACAGTTTGCGGCACACCAGTTCCCCCTTGCCGATCGGCACGACCAGCGCGTCCACGCGCTCATCGCTGAGGGAGCGTTGCAGGAAGGGCTCCAGCGCCTGGCGGTGGTTGATGGCGTTATCCGCCACCAGCAAGCCCCCAGAAACCAGGCGCGGCACGACCAGCTCGTAGCATTCGACGTAGACGTCTTTCTCCGCGTCGATGAAGCAAAAAGCGATATCGTCCTGCCGGCTAAGCCCCTGGCGGGCGTCGCCTTCCACCAGCTCGACCAGGTCTTCCACCCCCGCCAGGCGAAAGGTCTCCCTGGCCAGTTCGGCTTTGCTGAGGGAAAACTCGTAGGTGACGATTTTCCTGCCTGTTTGGCGGCAGGCCAGCGCCAGCCAGAGCGTGGAATAACCAGCGCTCGTCCCGACCTCCACGACCTTCCCCTGCGGGGCAGCCGCGGCCATCAAAGCCAGGAAACGGCCGGTTTCGGGTGGAATCTGCCGCAGGCGCCTGGCTTGCGGGGTGCCGTCCTGCCTGTTCAGGCAATTCACGTCAGGACAGGGCGCCGGAGAGCGATCCAGCGCGGCGCTGCGCGGCGTGGGCGCGTTGCAAGGCGTAGGCCAGGAGCAGAGAGAGCGCTGCCAGGAGCACAAAGGTGAGGAAGCCGCTGGCGTAGCCCGGCTCCCCGTAGGCGCGCACGAAGAGACCCATCACTGGCGGGATGGCAAAGCCACCGAAGGCGCCCAACCCGCCAATCCACCCCGCCGCGCCGCCCACCGCCTGGGGCACGTACTGGGGCATCAGCTTGAAAACCGCCGCGTTGGCCACGCCCATCCCCACGCCCATCACCAGCTCCGCCGCCAGGCTGAGCCCAAAGGAAGGCGACAGGCACATCAAGACCGCCCCGCCCAGCAGGGTAAGCAGGGAGAACATGGCCGTCTTCTCGCCGCCCATTCGATCGGAGATCGAGCCGCCGGCCACGCGCAGCAGCGAGGCGGTAAGGGAGAACGCCGCCGTCAAGCCTCCGGCTGCCAGCGGCGCGGCAGCGTACAAACCGTTCCAATAGGTGGGCAACCAGGCAGTCATGGCGATGAAGCCGCCGAAAGTGGTGAAGTACACCGCCACCAGCATCCAGGTCTTCCAGTTGTGCGCTGCCGCAGCCAGGCTCTGCCGGGCATTGCCCTTGGGGAAGAGCTCCTGTCCCATGAGGCGCGCCTCGTTGCGGGCAGCTTCCGCATTGGCGCCACGGCCCACGAGCTGGAAGTAGTAGGCATTGGCGCCGGTGAGCGTGTAAATAATCACGCCCGCCAGGAGAAAGAGTAGCCAGGTGAGATACGCCCCCTTCAAGCCCCAGGCGCTCAGCGCCAGCGGCAGGAGCAGGGAGAAGATGCCCGGCGCCAGGTTGCCCAGACCGGCGTAGCTCCCCAAGGCGGCGCCCTGCTTGTGTTGCGGGAACCAGTAGGACACCTGCCCGACGCCCACCGAGAAGGTGGCAATGCCGCAGCCACACAGCACGCCCAGCAGGAGTAGCCAGGGATACAGGCTGGCGCTCATCCCCTGCGGGTAAAGGCGATACACCACCAGGGTCAGCCCTAGCATCCCCAGCAATGAGAGCCACAAGAGCACCAGGAATGGCTTGCGCCCCCCGCTGGTATCCACCCAGGCGCCGAAGGGGATGCGCAGCAGCGAGCCGGAGAGCGAGGGGATGGCCACCAGGAAACCGATCGTGACCGGCGTCAGTCCCATCACCTCGTTGAAGCGCGCCGCCGTCGGCCCAAACAAGGCTACGGCGGCAAATCCGGTAAAGAAACCCAGCGTGGCAGCGAACAGCCCGCTCCTGGGGGTGCCTTTCAGCTTAGCCATCCTCTAACTCCTGTAAGTTCAGAATAGTCCCGACGATGCGCCGTCGCCCCATGCGCAGGTTAGCCTCTCACCTCTCCCGAAATGGCCGATAACCATCCCGCTTCACCCGGTTCAGGAGTACGCCCGCCGGTCGTCGCGCCGCCGCGCCCAGATGACGATCTGCCAGGGGCGCAGCAGGTAACCCAGCGGCAGGGTGATGATGTGCACCAGGCGCGAGAAGGGGAATGCCACCAGCAATAAGAAAAAATTGAAGACGTGCAGGCGGATGACCCACGGCAGCGGCGCCAGCAGCTCAGCCCGGGGTTGCAAGGTGAAGATCGAAACCAGGTAGGGGGTGAACACGGCGGTAAACCAGGTGGAGCCGAAGCGATAAGCCAGCGCCATCCACAGCCCGGTAATCACCGAGACCAGCAGCAGCGCCAGGACGACCCCGTCCATGGGGGTGGTCACCACCCGCACGCGCGCCTCCGAAAGCCGGCGCCAGACCAGCACCGCCAGCCCGGCCAGGCTCCAGAAGCCCAACGCCAAGCCGCTGAATTCCAGCAGGTACAGGCGGATGGGGACCGAATTCCACCACAGCAGGCCGCGCGGGAAGAGCAGCGCCAGCAGGTGCATGCTCAGGATGATCACGATACCATAGTGAAACGAAATCGAACCCCAATACAGCTTGCGTCGTTCCAGGAGCTGGGACGACAGGCTGGAGATGGTGAACGGCCGGGTGAGCGAGCGATAAACCGTCACCACCAGCGCCAGCAGGATGGCCAGGTAAGGGAAGATGACGAAAAGCAAGGTGTTCCAATTCATTGCGCCGCCAATCCTTTCTTCCAGTCAGGCTCTTCAGCCGCTTTCATCGCCTCGGGCTGGGGCTTCGCCAGCGTGCCGGTGTAGGCCTGCACGGCTTCCAGCAGGGAGAGATAGGGATTGCCCGCGTCCGCCTTGGCCAGGACCGAGAGCATGCGCGCCACGGCCGGTTGCAGGATGTCGAGCAGCTCCGGCAGGGGCTGTGCGGCCCGATCGAGATAGCGCAGGACAGGCGCCAGGTGATCGGGCAGCTCACCGCCCTCATCCAAGCCTTCTCCCAAAAGCGCCTGTCTCACCTGTGCCATGAATTTTCCCCTTTGATAGCTCTCGCCCCAGGCCTGGAAACCCAGGTAGGGCGCCACGGCCGGGTTCAAATCCAGGGTGCGCGTGAACAACTCTTCCCACTCTCCCAGAGAAAGCCGCTCCACGCCGCGTAAGAAGGCTTGAAAGCGTTCCTTTACCTCGCCGGGAGGCAGCTCGGCGGCGCCCACCTGCAACCGCTCGAGCGCGCCTGGAGCGGGGTATTGAAACGCCTGCGCCAGTATCCATCCGCCCGCCATCATTCACCTCGCCTCGGCGCCTGGATGTAGCCCAGCCCGGCTTCGCCCTTGTGCGCCAGTGGGTCCTTCCAGGCCTCCACAGCCATCTCGCGGTGGTAAGGCGGCAGGACGAAGCGCTCCTCCAGGCTGGGTTGCGTGGTCAGGCGGTAGATGTCCTCGGCCTGTTCGGGCGTCAGGCCGGCTTCGGCCAATCCTTGCAGGGTAGCCTCGTCCACCTGGTTATCCACCGTCTTGCGTCGCATGTAGACGCGCACGCCGAGCAGCTTGCGCAGCACCTGGCGGATGACTTCCTCCTGCCCGGCGGAGAACAGGTTGGCCAGGTATTGGACCGGCAGGCGGGCAGCGTCCAGGCGGTCGAAGAGCTCGAAATCGCTGGCCCCTTCGCTCAGGTCGAGGCGGAAGAGGCTCTCCTCCAGGACGCTGACCACCGGCGAGAGCGGCGGTATGTAGTACATCATCACCATGGTGCGGAATTCGGGATGCAGCGGGAGAGCAAGCTGCCATTCTTTCACGAATCGATACGCCGGGGATTTCTGCGCCGCCTCGATCCAGCCGGCATCGATGCCGTTGGCCTGCGCCGCGGCGATGACCTGTGGGTCGAATGGATCCAGGATGACCTGCCGCTGGGCTTCGACCAGTTGCTCATCGGGCACCATGGCCGCCTCAGGGATGCAATCGGCGTCGTAGAGTAGCACGCCCATGTAGCGGATGCGCCCCACGCAGGAGTGGGCGCAGGCTGGCGCCTGGCCGGTCTCCAGGCGGGGAAAACACAGGATGCATTTTTCCGACTTCCCGGTTGACCAGTTATAGTAGACCTTTTTATAGGGGCAGGCGGCCACGCACATGCGCCAGGCGCGGCATTTGTTCTCGTTGACCAGGACGACGCCGTCCTCCGCTCGCTTGTAGATCGCCCCCGATGGGCAGGCCGCCACGCACGCCGGGTTGAGGCAGTGGTTGCAGATGCGCGGCAGGTAGTTGAACACCAGGCGTTCCAGCTCCTGGAGCTGGGCGCGGGTCTCCTCTGCCAACCCTTCCAGCGCCGGGTCGTTGCGAGCGTACACCCCCGACCCGCCCAGGTCGTCGTCCCAGTTGGGGCCGCTCTTGATCTCGATCGGCTGGCCGGTGATCAGCGAGACGGGCGGGGCGGTGGGTTGGTCGTCCCCCTGGGGGGCAGTGAACAGGTCCTGGTAACGGAAAGTGAACGGCTCGTAATAGTCCTCCAGGTCGGGCAGCGAGGGGTTGAAGAACAGCTTGAGGATGCCCCCGGCGCGGGAATGCAGGCGCAGGCGCAGCTTATCTCCACGCAGCTCCCAGCCGCCCTGATAATGCGCCTGGTCTTCCCACTGGGTGGGATAGCCTGCGCCCGGGCGGGTCTCGACGTTGTTCCACCACATGTACTCCGCCCCTTTGCGGTCGGTCCACAGGTTCTTGCAAGCCACCGAGCAGGTGTGGCAGCCGATGCACTTATCCAGGTGAAAGAGCATGCTCATGTGAGCGCGAACATTCATAGTCATCTCCCTTCGAGTCGGGCAGCGCCTGGGCAGGTCATCTAGAACTCCGGCTTATCGATCTTGCGCACGAAGACGAATGTGTCCCGGTTCACGCCGGTCGGCCCCCAGTAGTTGAAGGCGTAGGTGAACTGGGCGTAGCCTCCCGACATGAGCACCGGCTTCAGGCGGGCGCGAGTGATCGAGTTGTTCATCCCCGCCCGACGGCCGCGCAAGGGCGACTTGGGGATGCCCACCGTGCGCTCGGTGGCGTGGTACACGAAGACCGTCCCGGCGGGGATGCGCGCCGAGACGATAGCGCGCTGCACGAACACGCCATTGTCGTTGAACAGCTCCACCCAATCGTTATCCCTGATTCCCAGCTCAGCGGCGTCCTTGTCGTTCAGCCACACCGGGTAACCGCCGCGCGAGAGAGTCATCATGCGCAGGTTCTCGGAATAGGTTGAGTGGATGCTCCACTTGCCATGCGGGGTGATGTAATTGAGCAGCTTGCCCTGCGCCTCCGCCCGGCTGAGCTCCAGCTCGTCCAGCATGGCATGGTCGGGCCGTGGCTTGTAAACCGGCAGGTGTTCGCCCCACGCCAGGTACGCCTGGTGGTCCAGGTAGAAATGCTGCCGGCCGGTCAGCGTGCGCCAGGGGATCAGGCGTTCGACGTTCAGGGTGAAGGGCGAGTACGCCCTGCCGTTGTTGACGTTCGCCGACCAGGTGGGGGTGGTCAGGATGCGCCGCGGCTGGGCGACCAGGTCGGAGAAGCTATAGCGCACGGCGCGCGTCCCCTCGGAGAGGTCACTGAGGGCGAGCCCGGTCTTGTGCTCCTCGGCGTGAAAGGCGCGGTAAGCCAGCTCCCCATTCGAGGCGGGGTCCAGACGCAGGATGGCCTCGCACACCTCCACGCTGTCCTCCAGCGAGGGATAGAACTCGCCGTTCAGGCGGCGCGGTTGCTGGCGCACCAATGCCTGGTATTCGTCGGCGACGGGAATGCGCAGCCCGTGAGCAGCCACGCCGTTGGCTTCCACGTTGCGCCCCAGCGAGACCATGCGCCCGTAGGTGGCGGCGAAATCGCGGGTCACCACCTGGA
>JAQUAE010000045.1 GCA_028687395.1 Anaerolineales bacterium
GAGGGGTGATTACCAAATCACCCCTCTGTGTTATTTAACAATCCACCCTTTCGCAGCCCAATGATTGATGACTATACAGGTCTGAGTTGGTATATTAATCCTGTCGCTTCAGACCTTATTGCCTATTTAATGACCTGCTGCTATGCCTGGGAGACCCCAACGAGCCCTGATCGCCTCCAGCCACAGCCTTTTCGGCCAGGGCTTGCTCAGCTTGTTCCGCAAGCGCCACGCCGACCAGGTGGAAGTGGTCGGCATGGCTGCTACCCTGGAGGAGGCGTTAGCGGCCATTGACCAGCTCGATCCAGACCTGGTCATCGTAGATTACGACGATGAGACCCTGAATCGAGACGAATTCCTGGCTCGCTTCGTCGAGGGAGAGAAGAAACTGCGTCTGGTGCTGCTATCCCTGGCGGCTGGCGAGGAAGCGTTGGTGTATGACCGCCGCAGTATGGCGGCTTCGCAGGTCGACGCCTGGCTGGAAGAGTGGAGCGCGACGCCTGGCGGCGCGACTCCCGGCGCCCCGGCAGCTCATTCCGAGAGTCACAGGAGAAAGACGATGAAGCATTTGATCCTTGCGGGCATCCTGGTCATCCTGGTGACCGCAGCTTTGATTTTGGGCCTGGACAAAGTGACCCTGCTGCCTACCGCAGCCAGCGCGCAGGCGCTGCCCATCGACTCGATGTTCAGGCTCGAATTCATGGTGATCGCCTTTTTGTTTGCGCTGATCGTTGTCTTCATGCTCTACAGCATCCTGGTCTTCCGGCGAAAATCGGGCGACGCCACTGACGCCGTGCACATGACCGGGAACACTCGCTTGGAGGTGGTCTGGACAATCGTCCCCCTCATCACCGTGCTCACCTTCTCGTATTTGGGGGCGAGATCCCTGGCTGAAACGCAGCGCATCGACCCCAAGGCGCTCGAGGTGGAGGTGACCGGATCGCAATGGTCCTGGCGCTTCGATTACCCCGAGTGGGGCATCACCTCCAGCGAGCTCATGCTGCCAGTCAATCGCCAGGCGGTGCTTCACCTTTCTTCGACTGACGTGATCCATTCCTTCTGGGTGCCTGAGTTTCGGGTGAAGCAGGACGCCCTCCCCGGCGGGGAGGCGTTCGTGCGCGACCTGCGCGTCACCCCCACGCAGATGGGCTCTTTCAAAGTGCGCTGTGCGGAGCTGTGTGGCTTGCAACACGCTTACATGGAATCCCCCGTCGTGGTCGTCTCTCAGGCGGATTTCGATGCCTGGATAGCCAGCCAGACCGGCTTGCCCGATGATCCCGTACTGCGCGGCGCCAAGTGGGCCAAGGATTTTGGCTGCGCCGCCTGCCACTCGATCGATGGCAGCCAGGGGGTGGGCCCCACCTGGAAGGGACTCTATGGACACCAGGTCACGATGGAAGACGGCAGCGTGGTGACGGTGGACGACGCTTATATTATCGAATCGATTCGCGTTCCAGGCGCCAGGATCGTGCAGGGTTATGCCAACATCATGCCCGCCAACATTGGGCAAGACCTGAGCGACGCCCAGATTGCAGACATCATTCAGTACATCCAGAGCCTGAAGTAGGAGGTGATCGGTGAGTGACAGAGGACGCGCGGGAGTATTTTCGATTGGGCTGTTTCGTGGCCTGCTCGGTTTAGTAATCGGTGTCGTTGTGGGTATGGGCGTCGTCAGCCTGGCGCGCCTGTTGAGCGGCTTGCCGGCCTGGAAGCCGGAACCCGCCTGGGTGGTTGGGGCGGTCTTCGGGGCAGCCGGCTTCATGCTGGCGACCGGCGTGCTCAACGATTGGTGGCGCTGGGCGAAGGGTGAGGAGACGTCCGAACACCCGCAAGCCGACCCGCGATTGAAGGGCTGGGCGAAGTACCTGAGCGTCTCCTATGACCACAAGGTGATTGGCATCCAGTACGGCTTCACCTCCTTGCTGATCTTCTCCCTGGCCGGCTTGTTCGCCCTCACCTTCCGCACCGAGCTGGCTCAACCCGGCGTGCAATTCCTGCAACTGCAGGATTTCAACACCCTGATGAGCCTGCACGGCATCGTCATGATCGGCGCCATCCTGCTCGGGGTGGGGGCCATGTCCAACTACCTGGTGCCGTTGATGATCGGTGCCAACGACATGGCTTTCCCGCGCCTGAACGCCTTCGCTTACTGGATAAACGTCCCCGGCATCGTCTTTCTGGTATCCACCCTCTTCCTGGGCGGTTTCGACACGGGTTGGACGGGATACCCGCCGCTCAGCGCCCGCGCCCCATTAGGGATGCAGATGTTCTTCCTGGGAGTGTACTTCATCGGCCTGTCCTCGATCTTGGGCTCGCTGAACGTCATCGCCACCATCGTCAACCTGCGCGCCCGCGGAATGACCTATTTCCGCATGCCCATCTTCGTCTGGACAGCGTTTGCCACCGCCATCATCGGTTTGACCGCTACCCAACTGATCGGCCTGTCGTTCCAACTGGTGATGTTCGAGCGGCTGTTCGGGATGGGGTTCTTCGAACCCTCCCTGGGCGGCGACCCGATCCTCTTCCAGCACCTGTTCTGGTTCTACTCGCACCCGGCCGTCTACGTGTTCGTGCTCACCGGATTGGGGGTGATCTCCGAGCTCCTGCCCGTCTTCGCCCGCAAGCCCCTCTTTGGCTACAAGTGGGTTGCCCTGTCCTCCTTTGGCATCGCCTTGGTGGGCTTCCTGGTCTGGGCGCACCACATGTTCACCTCGGGCATGGCGCCTTACCTGCGCGTACCCTTTATGTACAGCACCCTGCTGGTAGCCGTGCCCACGGGGGTCAAGTTCTTCAGTTGGGTGGCGACCATCTGGGAGGGGAAGCTGAGCTTCGAGACGCCCATGCTGTTTGTCCTGGGCGCTGTATCCATTTTCCTGTTGGGTGGTTTGAGCGGCCCGCCGAACGGGGTGGTTTCGACTGACCTGCACCTCCAGGACACCTACTGGATCGTGGGGCACTTCCACGCCACGATGTTTGGCGGCTACGTGTTCCCCTTTTTCGCCGCCATCTACTACTGGTTCCCGAAGATTACCGGGCGCATGTACAACGAAAAGCTGGGCAAGCTGCACTTCTACCTGATGCTGCCCGCCTTCTACGTCCAGTCGCTGGGCCAGATGCAGGTGGGGTTGTTGGGCATGCGCCGGCGCATCGGCGATTATGACCCGGCCTTGGGCATTCAGTTCTCGCACCTGCTGATCACGATTGCCGGTTTCGTGATTGGCGTCTCGGTGTTGATCGCCTTCTACAACCTGGCGCGCAGCGCCCGGTGGGGCGAGGTTGCCGTCGCCAACCCGTGGCGCTCGCGCTCGCCGGAGTGGCAACTTACCTCCCCGGTTCCCGAACACAACTATGCCGAGGGCATCGAGGTGGTCGGCGAGCCATACGATTACGGGTTAGAGGGGTCGGTCTACGTGAACATGCACGCCACACCGACCGAGGCGCCACCCGCGCCGCCAGCGGTGGGCCAGGCGGCAGCGGCAGCCGATTGACTGCCAAGGCAATGACCGATTTGCGCAGTGTGATTCTTGAGGAGCTTATCGATGGATGCGAATATTGAAAACATGAAAAAAGAAGCCTACCGCGCCGGCTTTTCCGTGCTGGTGCTGCTGGCCATGCTCACCGTGGGCGAGTACCTGCTCGGGTCGATTGCGGTAGGCTGGTGGGCGCCGCTGGTCGGCATCAGCCTGCTCAAGGCGTTCTTCATCGTGCGCGACTATATGCACCTGCCGCGCTTGTTCGCCGGCGAGGAGGAGCAGGAATGAGCACCCAGACTTCCACCCTCTCCGATTATCGCCGCCGCCTGACGACCAACCGCCTGGGCTTGTGGCTGTTCATCATTTCCGACGCTTTCCTCTTCGGGGGCCTGCTGGTCAGCCGCTTCTACCTGCTGGGCACCGCCATCCGCCCGGAAGCCAGCCAGATCGTCGGCCTGGTGGTGACCTCTATTCTTCTACTGAGCAGCTTCTTTATGAATCGGGCGGAGACGGCCATCGCCCATGGCGACCGCAAGACCTTCCAATTCAGCTTGCTGGTGACTCTGCTTCTGGGCGTGCTCTTCCTGGCTGGCGTGGTTGGCGTGGAGTGGCGTATTGCCCCCTTCGGCCCCAGCGACGGCGCGGCGGCCTCCTTGTTCTATACCATGACTGGCTTCCACGCCTTTCACGTGCTCAGCGGGGTGCTCTTCCTCGCCATCGTGTGGCGTAACGGGCGCAAGGGGCTATATTCGCCAGAAAAGCACTGGGCGGTTGAAGCCGCAGCCGTCTACTGGCACTTCGTGGACGTGGTGTGGGTCTTCTTCTATCCCGCTCTCTATCTGATCGGGACACCGTGACCACCCACCTAAACCTGGCGAAGGACGACGCCCGTAGGCCTTCGCCCCAGGCTGGCTCAGACTAGCGATGAAGACGCGTAACGCTCTTGTCCTGCTCACCCTCAGCATAGTGTTGGCTGCCCTGCTGGCCGGGTACACGCTCGGGGAGCGTCCCTACCGCTTTCGAGGATCGTTGATCGACCCGCCGGCGCCGGCAGCCGACTTTGAGTTGCTCGACCAGAACGAACAGCCCTGGCGCCTGAGCGCTCAGCGCGGCAAGATCGTCCTGTTGTTCTTTGGCTACACCTACTGCCCGGACGTCTGTCCCATCACCCTGACCGAGTTCAAGCGCATCGGCGAAGCACTGGGCGAGCAGGCTGGCGAAGTGCGCTTCGTTTTCATCACTATCGATCCTCAACGGGACACCCCGGCGCGGCTCGGCGCGCACCTGGGGCGCTTCGACCCAGGCATCATAGGCCTGACTGGAGAGCCTGCCGCTTTGCAGGCGGTCTGGGGGGCGTATGGCGTCTATCAAAAGAGCCAGGAGCGAGGCAGCGCTGGCGGTTACCTGGTCGACCACACCTCGCGCGTCTACCTGATCGACGCTTCGGGCAACTGGCGCCTGACCTACCCCTTCGAGATCGGCGCCGAAGCCATCACCGCCGATATCCGCCACCTGCTGAGGAGCGAGTAAACATGGATAAGAGACAGTTACGCCCCTATCTGGTGCGCTTGCTGGTCGCCAGCCTGGTTTCGCTGGTCTTCGTGTTTGGGTTCAACGAGATCAGCTACCAGGTGCAGAAGGAGAGCCACGACCGCCAGCCAGCCACCTTCGAGATCGTCATCCCACCCGGTACGGCGCAGAAGGTGGCCGCTGGGGAGGCGTTGCCCTCCCTGATCCAGGAGCGCGTCTTCGTGATCGGGGATGTGATTCGCCTGGTGAACGAGGACAGCGTAGCCCACCAGCTCGGCCCACTGTGGGCGCCGCCCGGCGCTTCCGCCCAGTTGGGGCTGACCGAGCCGAACAAATACGCCTACACCTGTTCGTTCACCCCCAGCCGCTACCTGGGCTTCGATGTGCGCGCCCCCACGACTATCTCCACGCGGCTGACCGGTATGCTCCTGGCTGCTCCGACCATGACGGTCTTTCTCTTCATCTACAGCTTGCTGGTCTTCCCGCTGCGCACCCCGGGCGAGCACAAGCTGGCGGAGGGGTCGTCGTGAGTGGTAAAGCGGTGGAGATGCCCCTGCCGGTGACCTCTCGAGGGCCGGTATTGCCCTTGACGCTGTTCACCCGGCGCTGGATTTTCAAGACCATCTTTGTCTTGCTGGTCATGGCGGGTATGATCCGCTTGGGATTCTGGCAGCTCGATCGTCTTGAGCAGCGCAGAGCTTTCAACAGCCGCGTCCAGGCGCAGCTCGACCAACCACCCCTGGTCTTGAGCGGCGCTGCCCTGGGCGCCGACCTGGGGAGCATGGAATATCGCCAGGCGACCGCCAGTGGGGTTTACGATTTCAGCCGGGAAGTGGCCCTGCTCAACCAGGCCAATGAAAACCAACTGGGCGTGCACCTGATCACGCCCTTGCTGATCGAGGGGACGGATCGCGCCGTGCTGGTGGACCGCGGCTGGATTCCCGCAGAGGATTACCGTTCCGGGAACTGGGCGCGCTATCAGGAACCGGGAAGGGTAACTGTCAACGGCACCCTGCGCGCCTCAAAGGAGCGCCCTGATTTTGGCTGGCGCCGCGACCCGCTGCCGGCACGGGGAGGCGAACGCCTCACAGCCTGGAAATTCGTCAACATTCCCGCGCTGCAACGCCAGACGCCTTACGAGTTATTGCCAGCTTACCTGCAGGTTTCTCCCGATCCTGCCTGGACGGGGTTGCCGGCGCGCTTCCAACCGAAACTGGAATTGAGTGAAGGCCCGCACATGGGCTATGCTTTGCAATGGTTCACCTTCGCCCTGGTCGGCGCGGTTGGATACCTGCTTTATGCTCGTAAGCGGCTCACTCAGGCTGAGTGAGCGTGTCCACCGGGCGCAGTCCATAGTGAGGCAGGCTTCAGGAGATTGATTATGAGGGAGGCTTCCCATTTTTTGAATAGTAGATCGTCATTGGGAGTCCTGCTCATCGCAGCGGTCATCCTGGTCTACGCGCTCAGCCTGAGCGGCGGGGTGATGCGGGTTAACCAGGCTAGCGCCGCCTGCCCGGATTGGCCTACTTGTCTCGGGCATTGGGCACCGCCGGCGGGTGAGGCTGCCCTGCTCGCTTACCTGCACCGCCTGCTTACTGTGTTGACTACCGCGGTCACTTTAGGCAGCGCCGTCCTGGCCTGGAAGCAGCCTGAAACCCCGCGGATGGTGCGCGGGGCGCTGGTTGTCGCCGTGTTGTCATTGGGGGTACAAATCCTTCTCGGCGCAGCCTTCACCTGGGACCTGGCGGCTTCAATCCAGCGCTGGGCGTCCCTCCTTCACCAGGGATTGTCCGCCCTGTTCCTGGCGAGCGTCGTGCTGGCAGTCATCGCCTGGACGCTTGCGGGGCGCGGGTTGCTCGTGACTGGCAAGCCGGGCTATCGCACCTGGTTTGGGCGCTTATCCCTCATCCACGTTGGGCTGCTCTTCTTGCTGATGGCCAGCGGCTCGGCCCTGCGCGCCGGCGCGGGGGAAGCCCTGTGCAGCGGTTGGCCACTGTGCTCTCCGTTGCAATGGCCATTGAACCAGGCGCAATGGCTGCACCTGGCTCACCGCCTGCTGGTCGCCCTCGTGGCTGGCCTGCAGGGGGTCATTTTCGTCCAGGCGTGGAAGAAATACCGCACGCATAGCGGGGTTTTCGTGGCTACCACGCTGATGTGCGTGCTCTTCTGCGCCCAGGCGCTGCTAGGCGCCAGGATGGTGGCTGGTTTTCCAGTCTACCTCCTGGCCGTGCACCAGGCGACCGCCGTGGCGGTGTGGGCGGCGGCGGTCGGGCAGGCAGCTTTGACCGGCCTGCTGCCTCGCTCGGAGGCGGAGGAGCTTGCCGAGGCGGGCGCGCTTAGTGGGCGCCGTGGCCTGGGAAAGGACCTGCTCGCCCTGACTAAACCCATCGTGGTGGCCTTGTTGCTGGTCACCACCTTTGCCGGCATGGTCATCGGCGCCCGGCAGTGGCCGGACTGGCATCTGGTCTTCTGGACGTTGCTGGCAGGGTTCATGGCTGCTGGCGGCTCGGGGGCTCTCAACCAGTACATCGACCGTGCCGACGATGGGAAGATGCAGCGCACGCAACGCCGCCCCATCCCCTCCGGGCGCCTGACCCCAGGGGAGGGCCTGGCCTTCGGGCTGGCCATGGCTTTGGGCTCCTTCTACCTGATGCTGGCTTTCGTCAACCTGCTGGCCGCCTTGCTGAGCCTGGCCGGGATCATCTATTACGTCGTGGTGTACAGCTTGTTGCTCAAGAAGACTACCGTGCAGAACATCGTCATCGGTGGCGGCGCTGGCGCCATCCCTCCGCTCGTCGGCTGGGCCGCGGCGACCGGCAGCCTCAACGTCCCCTCCGCTTTGCTCTTTGCGGTGGTCTTCCTGTGGACGCCGCCACACTTCTGGGCGCTGGCCCTGGTGCGGCGCAGGGATTACGCCCGGGCGGGCGTGCCCATGTTGCCCGTGGTGCGCGGCGAAGCTGAGACACGCCGGCAGATCTTCCTCTATACCCTGCAATTGGTGGCGCTGACCCTGCTCCTGCCGGTCATCGGCCTGGGGGGCTGGGTATACGTCGCCGGAGCATCGCTCCTGGGCGCCTGGCTGCTCTCGGCGGCCTGGCGGGTCTGGCGCAGAGGCGGCAACGCCCTGGCCTGGAAGATGTACCGCTATTCCAGCATGTATCTGGCCTTCCTGTTCATGCTCTTGATGGCCGATGCGCTCATCCTGGGATGATCTCCCGCAAAAATGTAAAAGCTGCACGCTTGTCACCCATCTACTGTCACCCCCATCCCTTGACAGCCATCCTTTCGATGATACACTATGACCTGTTATGGACGGAAGGCTAAGAACGACTACACAACCGACCCCGGTCCCTGCCCCGCCTAAAGCCAGCCCGGCTTTCGGTCTCTAGGGATTCAACCGGCAGGTCGCCCCGCCCAATAATCCCCGCCCTCTGGACTGAAAGCCAACCAGAGGGCGAATTGATTAACCTGAGGGAATGAGAGGTAGTCCGCTCGCACTCATTCGGAATAGATTTCAAGGGACACGTTTTCACACAGGAGGCACTCATGCGCATCAGCCAACTCTTCGGCAACACCTTGCGAGAAGCGCCCGCCGAGGCGGAAATCGCCAGCCACCAGTTGCTGGCGCGCGCCGGCTTCATCCGCCAACTCGCCGCAGGCCTGTTCAGCTACCTGCCTTTGGCCCGCCGGTCGCTGACCAAGATCGAAAACATCATCCGCGAGGAGATGAACGCCATCGGCGGGCAGGAAATGACCATGCCCGTCGTCCACCCAGCCGACATCTGGAAGGAAACCCAGCGCTGGTACCAGATCGGCAGTGAGATGGGCCGCTTCAAGGACAAGAATGGGCGGGATATGGTGCTGGCCATGACCCACGAAGAGGTGGTGGCCGATCTGGTGCGCAAGGAAATCCGCTCCTACCGCCAGCTACCCCGCCTGGTGTACCACATCCAGACCAAGTGGCGCGACGACCCGCGCCCTCGCGCCGGGCTGATACGCGTGCGCGAGTTCACCATGAAGGACAGCTACAGCCTGGACGCCGATTGGGAAGGATTGGATAAGCAGTACCGTCTCCACTACCAGGCTTACTTCAACATCTTCCATCGCTGCGGGCTTTCGGTGGTGGCGGTCAAATCCGACGTGGGCATGATGGGCGGCAAGCTGGCCCACGAATACATGTACCTGACCCCCATTGGCGAGGACACCCTGCTGCTGTGCGACAAGTGCGGCTACTCCGCTAACCGCCAGATTGCCATCTTCCGCAAACCCTCCGCCGAGAAAGAAGCTCCGCTGCCCGTAGAAAAGGTGCCCACGCCCAATACCACCACCATCGACGACCTGGCAGCCCTGCTCGGTGTACCTAAATCTAAAACCGCCAAGGCCGTCTTCATGATTGCCGCCCTGCCGGAAGGCGAAACCACTCGTGACCAGTTCGTCTTTGCCGTGGTGCGTGGCGACATGGAGGTGAACGAAACCAAGCTGACCAATGCCCTCAAAGCCAAGGAACTTCGCCCCGCCACCGAGGCGGAAATCAAAGCTGTTGGC
>JAQUAE010000046.1 GCA_028687395.1 Anaerolineales bacterium
GCGATAATTATCGAAGACGATCTCGCTGGTGGCCGAGGCGCGGATGCCCAGCTTGGGCTCTTTCTTGCCTACGCTGAAGCCGGGCGCCTTGGCGTCGATGACGAAAGCGCTGATGCCGCGGTGCTTCTTCTCCGGGTCGGTCATGGTGAAGACGACGATGTAATCGGCGACCGGCCCGCTGGTCACCCAGGATTTGCGCCCGTTCAAGATGTAGGCCTCCCCGTCCCGCTTGGCCCGGGTGCGCATCGTCCCCGCGTCCGAGCCAGACATCGGCTCGGTCAGCGAGTAGGCGCCAATCGCTTTCCCCGAAGCGACTGCTCGCACGTACTTGTCCTTTTGCATCTCGCTGCCATACTTCAGCAGCCCGTAACAGAACAGGGAGTTGTTGACCGACATGATCGTGCCGTGCGCCGCGTCCGCCTTGCAGATCTCTTCCAGAGCCAGCACGTAAGCCAGCGTGTCCATCCCCGCCCCGCCATACTCCTCGGGCACCTCGATGCCCATGAAACCCATCTCACCCATCTTGCGAATGGTTTCGGAAGGAAATTCCCCGCTCTCATCGAACTCGGCGGCAATCGGGGCGATTTCGTTCTGGGCGAAATCTCGTGCAGTCTGGCGGATCATCTCGTGCTCTTCCGTCAACGGAAACAACAGGTTGGCCGACATGCTATTCCTCCTTATGCCAGTGATCCGGATAGGGGCATTATAGCACGGCCTTTTTAGCAGCGCTGCAGGCAGCTATCCCCTCCCGGCCAGCGCCATCCTCTGCAAGGGACGCCTCCAAAATTACTCTGCTATAATACCCTCCGTTGCCACACAAGCACCCCTTTCCGGAGGCGGACGATGAGCGACGACATCACCCCTGAACTCTTTACCCACCTGGCGCGCCTGGCCGCCCTGGAACTGGAGGCTCAGGAGGGCGAATACCTGCGCCACCAGTTGAACAACCAGTTGAAAGCCATCCACGAGCTGGAGGCTATCCCGCTCGACGAGGCGGTGTCCGCCACCTCGCATGGGGTGACCTTCCCGCCCGAAATCGCGCCCCCGATCCGTGACGATGTGCTCGCCCCCTACCCCCATCCCGAGGAGATCATCGCCCAGGCGCCAGAGAGCGAGGATGGCTACATCGTGGTGCCGGACATCCCCCACACCGAATTATGAGCACGCCGCTTCCATTGCCAGATCATCTCCCCCAACCCGGGCTCCTCGCCCGCATCGTCTCCATCATCCGCGCCGGGTGACAACATGCAACTTTGCGATCTCCCCGCATACCAGCTCGTCGAAATGATCAAGCGCCGCCAGGTCTCGGCGGTAGAAGTCCTGGAATCTACCCTGCAGCGCATCCAGGCGGTGGACGGCTTGCCCGGCAGCCTGGCGGCCGAAGGTGGCGCTCTCGAAACAGACAAGGTGCACGCCTTCATCACCCTGACCGCCGAGCGCGCCCGCCGGCAAGCCGAACAGGTCGACGAGGCCATTCGCGCCGGAGAGGATCCCGGCCCGCTGGCCGGCGTACCCTTCACCGTCAAGGACATCTTCTGCGTGCGCGACACCCCTTCCACCGCCGGCTCGCGCATCCTGGCCAATTTCGTCGCCCCTTACACCGCCACCCCGGTGGCGCGCATGGAGGCCGCCGGCGGTGTGATGCTGGGCAAGGTCAACCTGGACGAATTCACCTACGGCTCCTCCAGCGAATCCTCCGCCTTCCAACCCTCGCCGCGCAACCCGTGGGACACCAGCCGCGTCCCCGGCGGCTCATCCGGCGGTTGCACTGCCGCTGTAGCTGCCGGCGAAGGCCCCCTTTCCCTGGGGACCGACACCGCGGGCTCCATCCGCCAGCCGGCCGCCTTCTGCGGCGTGGTGGGCATGAAGCCCACCTACGGGCGGGTCTCCCGCTACGGCTTGATCGCCTTCGGCTCCTCGCTGGATTGCCCCGGCCCGGTGGCGCACCAGGTGCGCGACGCCGCCCTGATGCTACAGGCCATCGCCGGGCGCGACCCGCGCGACGCCACCGCCGCTAACATCCCCGTGGAGGATTACCTGGCCAGGCTGGAAGAGGAGGTGCGCGGCCTGCGCATCGGCCTCTCCCCGGATTACTTCCGCATCACCTACCCCGACCCGCAGGGCGAGGGCTTCCGCCAGGAGCCGCTCCCCGCAGCGATCAGCGACGCGGTGATGCGCGCCGCTGGTCGGCTGGCGGAATTGGGCGCCGACATCGTCGAAGACGTGCCCATGCCCCACACCCGCTTCGGCATCCCGGCCTATTTCGTCATCTCCCGCGTCGAGGCCGCCTCCAACCTGCACCGCTACGACGGCGTGAAGTATGGCTACCGCACCCCGGATTACGTCGACGACCTGAACGAGATGTACCGCCGCACGCGCGCCCAGGGCTTCGGGCCACAACCCAAGCTGCGCATCCTGATGGGCATGTACGTCAGCGCCGCTCAGTATAGCCAGCAGTATTACACCCTTGCCCTGCGCGTGCGCACCCTGATCCGCGGTGACTTCGAAGCCGCCTTCGACCCAGCCGGGCGCTACCGCCTGCACGCTCTGCTCACCCCCACCACCCCCACCACGGCTTTCCCCATCGGCGACGTGTACGGCGACTCGGTGCTCATGCAGTACGCCGACCAGCTCACCGTGCCCGCCAACCACGCCGGCATCCCCGGCATCTCCCTGCCCGCCGGCTTCGATGAGGCCGGCCTGCCCATCGGCGTGCAGCTCCTCGGGCCGGATTTCTCCGAAGCCCTGCTGCTGCGCCTCGGGCGCGCCTTCGAGATGGTCACCGCCGAGGACGCCTGGCGCCAGCGCCAGCCGCCGGTCTTGAACGGGGTCAGGGGGTGAGACCAGTGTCATCCAATCCAGCGCGCCAGCCTGCTGGAACGAGGGCAGCCAGATGACAGCCAGCGCCAGTCAGATACTCGCGCAACTGCGCTCGCTCGCCGACCCCGCCGCCGTGGAAGGCATGGCGCGCTACGGCATCAACCCCAGTAACACGTTGGGCATCGCCATCCCGGTCCTGCGCAAGATCGCCCGCCAGGCCGGCCGCGACCACAACCTGGCCCTCGAGCTGTGGGCCAGCGGCGTGCACGAGGCGCGCTTGCTGGCTTGCTTCATCGACGACCCCCGCCAGGTGAGCGCTGAACAGATGGAAAGCTGGGCGCAGGACTTCGACTCGTGGGACATCGTCGACCAGTGCTGCAATAACCTCTTCTACCGCACCCCATTCGCCTACCCCAAGGCCGAGGCGTGGTGCTGCCGCGAGGAGGAATTCACCAAGCGCGCCGGCTTCGCCATGCTCGCCAGCCTGGCCGTCCACGATAAGCATGCCCCCGACAGGCGTTTCGAGCCTTTCCTACGGGTCATCGTCGCTGAGGCCAGCGACGAGCGCAACTACGTCAAGAAGGCGGTCAACTGGGCCTTGCGCCAGATCGGCAAGCGCAACCCGGCCCTCAACGCGCTGGCCATCCAATGCGCCGAGGAGATGCTCACCTTCCCCTCCCGCGCTGCCCGCTGGAACGCCCGCGACGCCCAGCGCGAGCTGACCTCCTCCAAGGTGCGCGCCCGCCTGGGTCTGGATGAAAACTGAGCCAAGAGCACAGCGAGAGTGACCATGCCCGCATACGAAGCTGTCATCGGATTAGAAACCCACATCCAGCTCAACACGAGCTCCAAGATCTTCTGCCCCTGCAAGGCCGACTCGTGGAACGACCCGCCCAACACCAACATCTGCCCGGTGTGCACCGGCTTACCCGGCGTGTTGCCGGTGCTCAACCAGGCCGCCGTGGAGAAGGCCATCCTGCTCGCCACCGCCATGCACGCCGAAGTGCAGCCTGTCTCCTACTTCGACCGCAAGAATTACTTCTATCCTGATTTGCCCAAGGGCTACCAGATTTCCCAATACGACATGCCCATCGCCCGCGGCGGCTACCTGGACCTGCCCATGCCGGATGGCAGCCTGCGCCGCGTCTCCATCCTCAAGCTGCACCTGGAGGAGGACGCCGGCAAGACCAGGAACGACGCCGGCCGGCGCCTGATCGACTTCAACCGCTGCGGCGTGCCGCTGGTCGAGATGGTCACCGGCCCCGACCTGCGCTCCGCCGACGAGGCCGCCCAGTACCTGATCCGCCTGCGCCAGTTGCTGCGCTGGCTAGGCGTCTCCGAAGCTGACATGGAAAAAGGGCACCTGCGCTGCGACGCCAACGTCTCCATCCGCCCCACCGGCGCCGACTACCTGAATCCCAAGACCGAGATCAAGAACGTCAACTCCATCGTCGCCGTGCGCGACGCCATCCTGACCGAAATCGAGCGCCAGACCCGTGAAGTGGAAGCCGGTCGCCGCATCGAAGCCTGGACGCTGGAGTGGGACGAGGACGCCGGGGTGCTGCGCAAGATGCGCTCCAAGGAGACCGAGGCCGATTACCGCTATTTCCGCGAGCCCGACCTGTTGCCGCTGCGCGTCGACGAAGCCTGGCGCCAGCGCTTGCTGGCCGAATTCCCCGAACTGCCCCTCGAGCGCCGCCAGCGCTTCGTCGAGCAGTACGGCCTGCCCGAGTACGACGCCGACATCCTGACCGGCGAGCGCAGCCTCTCCGAGTACTTCGAGGCCGCTGTGCGCAGCTACGCCGGCGATCCGAAGCGCGTCTCCAACTGGCTGATGAACGACGTCCTGCGCATGATCAACGAGCTGGCCATCCCGGCCGGCGAGCTGCGCCTGACCCCCGCCTACCTGGCCGAGATCATCAAGCTGGTCGATTCCGGCGCAGTCAACACCTCCACCGGCAAAGCCCTGCTCGAGAAGGTGCAGTCCAGCGGCAAAGCGCCCGAGGCTATCGTCCAGGTCGAAGGCCTCGCCCGGGTGAGCGACCAGGATGCCATTCAAGCTGCCTGCGCCCAGGTGCTGGCCGAGAATCCCGAGCAGGTCGCCTCCTACCGGGCGGGCAAGGTCACCTTGATCGGCTGGTTCGTCGGGCAGGTGATGAGGAAGATGAGGGGCAAGGCCGACCCGCAACTGGCGCGCGCCGCCCTGGAAGCCCTGCTGAAGGAATAAGCAAGAATATACATTAATGACCCCCGACGGTCAAACCGTCAGAGATCATTTAAGGAGAGGCAAACCGTCGGTTACCATGAGTGGGGGCCTCACTTCCCTCACGTTTCGAATGCGCCGTACATCTGGTCCGGAAGCAGCCACTCCGCGAATCGATCCCGCAACGCCACCCGGCACTGGTAGCACAGGTGGCAGGCGTCGGCGTAGCCCGATTCCACTGGCAGCGTGTAGCGCCGCGCCAGCTCCGCCGGGCCACCCTCCACCAGAGCCCCCAGGATTGGGTGGCGGTGAGGGTCGTACGCCGCGCACCATTCGGCCAGCGGCGCGTTGAAGATGTTACCGATGCTGATCCCCTGGCAGACGTGCAGGTTGCCCAGCGGGTCGAGGTGGATGCGCCCGGGCTCGCGCAGGTCCTCGTAAGGGCAGGCGTCGAAGCTCTCCCAGGGGCGTTGCCGCGCTTTCCCGGCCAGTTTGGCTGCCGCCCGGCCGCGGTACATCAGCTCCCCTTCGTTTTCGGCCGGCGCCGCCTCCACCGGCGCGACGCTGATCATGCCCAGTGGGATGCCCAGCTCGCTCGCCGCCTGGCTGGCAAATCCCGCCTGGCAGCTCAATTTCTCGTCATAATGGAACAGGTCGCTGCTGACCGAGAGATCGTCCAGCAAGCCCGCCAGAGGCGCCAGCCACTGCCGGGCGTCCTCCAGCGCCGTCGCCCAGTAAGCGTTGGTCACCAGACCGACCTGGAAGCCCATACCCTTCGCCAGTCGCACGCACTCCTGCAGGATGGGGTAATAGAGAAAAGCCTCGCCACCCTCGAAGTAAATCCATTTCATGGTCTCGACGCCGCCCGCCTGGCGCAGAGCCTCACGTACATCTTTTAAAGTGAAAGTGCCCTGCTGCCACGGGCTGCCCCACACGAAGCAATGGTCGCACTGGAAGTTGCACTGGTAGCTCAACAGGAAGTGCAGCCCGGTGAGCTTCATCTCAGCCTCCGTTCTTGGCAGGTATGCGGCTCATCACGTATTCGGCCAGCGCGGTAATGGTCAGGCTGGGGTTGACCCCCGGGTTGGCGGGCACGATCGAGCCATCCACCACGTACAGCCCGGGGTAATTGTGCACCTGGCCATCCGGCGCGACCACTCCCTGACCGGCGTCCTCCCCGAAGGGGCAGCCTCCCAGGATGTGGGCGGTCATGGGCACGTTGAGCAGGCCCTCGGTGATCGTCCCGGCGGGATAGCCCCTGATCTTCTCGGCAAGGGCGCGGATGACGCCATGCCCCACGGCGATATTCACCGGCACCCGGCGCTCCGGGTCTTGCTCGGCCACCAGCCCACGGCGGAAGAGGGCAAAGGGGTTGCGCCCCAGGCGCAGGCGCATCTGGTTGTCCTCGGTCTGCATGATCAGCAGCGCCAGCCCGCGGTTCGATAACCCAGGGGTAAGCTTGGCGTCTATAAACTGGGCCGGATGTCTAATGATAGCAACCAGCGTGCGCCAGGCTCGCCCCAGGAAGCTTCCTCCCCCGCGAATCAACGGCGAGGAGAGCAGGATGAAAAGCAGCGAGGAGCCATCCGGGAAGCGCACCGGCTCGACCTGGGTTTTCTCGTCGGCATGGAAGACCGAGGTGATCGACAGCCCTTCACTGTGCCTGGCGCCCTTTTCCCTGGTGAAGGCGCCCAGGAAGGCCTCGGAGTTTGTCCTGACCATCTCACCCAGGCGCGGCGAGAGCTGCGGCAGGCTGTGCAGCTCGTCGCGGCAGCGCAGCAGCAATTGCATGGTGCCCAGCACGCCCGCCGAGATCACCACGTTGCGCGCCCGCACCCTCCGTTCCGCTTTGTCTAACCAGGCGGTGGAAGAACGGTAGCGCACTTCATAGCGCGCCGCGCCCGGGCTCCCCTCCGGGAGCGGGTAGATCCCCGTTGCCAGCGCCTCAGGCTGCACGCGGGCCCCCAGCCTCTCGGCGAAGTACAGGTAATTCTTGTCCAGCGTGTTCTTGGCGTCGTAGCGACATCCCACGATGCACGCGGCGCACTGAATGCAGCCCACGCGCGGTGGGCCTTTACCATCGAAGAAGGGATCCGGCGCCTCCTTGCCCGGCTCCCCGAAATAGATGCCCACTTCAGTTGCCCGGAAGGTATCCCCGTGACCGCCCTCCTGCGCCACCGCCTGCAACGCCAGGTCGGCAGCCCACAGGCGCGGGTTGGGCGTCACGCCGAGCATCTTGCGGGCGGTCTGGTAATGAGGGCGCAGCAGCTCACGCCAGTTCCCGAAGCGCCGCCAGGATTCGGCGTCGAAGAAATCCTCCTTGGGCTCCATCAACACCGCGGCGTACACCAGGCTGCCGCCGCCCACCCCGCTCGAGTGATAGACGAAGAAGCCGCGCGATAGGCTCATTTGCAGGATGCCGAAGCAGCGCAGCCCGGGTATCCACAGGTAACGGCGGACATCCCAAGCGGAGCGCGGCAGGTCCTGTTCAGCCAGGCGCTTGCCGCGCTCCAGCACCAGCACCTTGTACCCCTTCTCGCTCAGGCGCATGGCTGCCACACCGCCGCCAAAACCGGAGCCGATGATGACGAAATCGTAAATTTCCGGGTGTTCTTGCATGTCAGGTCTCCGCCAGGGAAGTCTCGTCGTGGAGCCGGATCAGCCAGGCTGATCCGGGTCAAATTAGCTGTACTGGTAGAAGCCGCGCCCGCTCTTGCGACCAAGGTGACCGGCATCCACCATCTTACGCAGCAGGTACGCCGGGCGGTACTTGTCGTCGCCAGTCTCGCGCTGGAGCACCTCCATCACCGAGAGCACCACGTCCAGCCCGATCAGGTCGCACAGGGTCAGGGGACCCATCGGGTGGTTCATGCCCAGCTTCATCACCGCGTCGATGGCTTCCGGCGTGCCCACCCCCTCCTGCAAGGCGAAGATGGCTTCGTTGATCATCGGGCACAGGATGCGGTTGGAGATGAACCCCGGCGAGTCGTTGGCCTCGACCGGCTCCTTGCCCATCTTGCGGCAAGCCTCCACGGTGATGGCGGTCGTCTCGTCGCTGGTTGCCAGGCCGCGGATGACCTCCACCAGCTTCATCAAGGGGACGGGATTCATGAAATGCATCCCGATTACCTTCTCCGGGCGCTTGGTCGCCGCGGCGATCTTGGTGATGCTGATCGAGGAGGTGTTGCTGGCCAGGATGGCTTCCGGCCGCGCCTGGCGGTCGAGCTGGGCAAAGAGGTCCAGCTTCAGCTCGATTTTCTCGCTGGCGGCTTCGATGACCAGGTCGGCCTCCGACAGGGTCGCCAGGTCCCCAACGTAGCGGATGCCGGCTGCAGCCTGCCCCTGCGCCTCCGTCAGGGCGCCTTTGCCCACCAGCTTTTCTACCGATTTGGCAATGCTCGTCCGGGCGCGCTCCAACTGCTCCGGAATCACGTCCATCAGCGTGACAGCGTAGCCCGACGTCGCCGCCACCTGGGCAATGCCGCTGCCCATCGTCCCCGCGCCGGCGATAAACACACGCTTGATTTCCATTTTACGCTCCTCAGGCTATTTTTCGGGGAGGGAGCTTGCTCGCCTCCCCAGCTTTCTAATCAGCTAGTGCACTCAGGCTTCCAGCTCGATGGCCATGCTCACCGCCTCCGCCCCACCCAGGCACAGGCTGGCGATGCCACGCTTCAAGCCGCGGCCCTTCAAGGCAAAGATCAGGGTGGCGAGCAGGCGCGCCCCGCTGGCTCCGATAGGGTGACCCAGGGCGATCGCCCCACCGTGCACGTTGACCTTACCCCAATCCCAGCCCAGGTCGGCCAGAGCGTAACCGTCGGCCAGCACCTGGGCAGCGAAGGCCTCGTTGAGCTCGATCAGGTCCACATCCCCCAGCGTCCAGCCGGTCTTGTGCAGCAAGAGCGGGATGGCCCTGGCCGGGGCGATGAACAGGTGCTTCGGATCGACCGCCGCCTGGGCGTAGCCCGCCACGCGTGCCAGGGGTCTCTGACCCAACGCTTCGGCCCTGGCGCGCGAGCTAACCACCACCGCCGCGGCGCCATCGTTCAAGCCCGGCGAATTGCCCGCAGTCACCTTGCCATCTTTAATGAAGGCTGGTTTGAGCCCGGCCAGCGCCTCCAAGGTGGTACCCTTGCGCGGCGTCTCATCCACGGCAAAGACGGTCGCGGCGCCCTTCTTCCCCTGAATCTCGACCGGCACGATCTCGTCCACGAACTTGCCCGCCTCGCTGGCTGCAATCGCCTTCTGGTGGCTGGCCAGGGCGAACTCGTCCATCGCCTGGCGGGTCACCCCCCATTCCTCGGCAATGAACTCCGCCGAGTTGCCCATCCCCCAATTCTCGAAGGGGTCCCACAGGCCATC
>JAQUAE010000047.1 GCA_028687395.1 Anaerolineales bacterium
GGTGATCACCTGGTCTGGAGCCAGGCGCGCCAGGTAGTCACGCTCCGCCTCGACGGCCGCGTGTACCTGCCCGGCGCTCTCGAAGCGCATCGCCGCCAACCGCGCCTTGCTCGCCTCCGGCAGGCCGGAGCTGGCGATCATGGCCTGGGCGGCGCTCTCGGCGATGGCGGCCAGCCACGAGCCGGCGGCGCGGGCCGCCTCCTCGGGCGCCAGGCCAGCCTCGCTCCCCGGGCGGGGAGCGTCCTGTTGTGCGTCGTTCATGGGATTTACACCTCCTTCCAAAAGGTCTCGCGGGCAGCGCTGGTAGCCCGGCCGGGCGGTCCCCTCCGGGGGCGCGCTCCCCGCATGAAGCCGCGCCGCCGAAAGGGCAGCCAGGACGCGCCCCTCCGCGGCGGGTTGAAAGACGTAATCCACGCTTTCCACGTGGCGAATGGCGACGATGCGCTGCTCGTCCTGCCCTTCCTGATTGGGCGCCCACTCCGGCCAAAACACGAGCGACAGCCCGATGTCCGGGATGGGCAAGCCCTCCTGGCGGTCGGCGAGCACCTCGTCCAGCAAGGCCGCCAGCAGGGCGGCGTCGGGCGTGTTGTACAGCCTGATCTTGCCCTCCACCGATTGGGTCGCCTCCGACCAGACCGTGTCCTGGGTCACGCCCACCAGGTTGCGCAGCGAGGGCGTCTCGAACAGCCCGGGGTGGTCGATGAAGCTGGCGGTGTTGTCGAACAGCCCCTTTGCCACCGCACCCCGCAGCGCCTCGGCTTCGATGATGATCCCCGAGGCGCGATTGCCAGCCGCGCGCACCCTGCCGGCAGTCACGAAGCGGCAGGTGTAAACCCGGCGCTGGTCGCTGGCTTCACGAAAGATTTGCCCCGTCTCAAGCTTGATCAAATGGTCGCTGATCATGCCTCCTTTTCGCCTCCTCCTCCATCATTAAAATCGGCCAATCCCCTGATCTCCGCCATGATGCGCCCCACCTGCCCTTCGGGGAGCGCCTCGCCGGCAAACTTGAAGACCAGGCGCAACATCGCCTCCACCAGGCTCGGGGCGCGCGCTTGCAGCGCGGCGTTGTGCAGGCTCTCCATCGCCTGAGCCACGGCTTGCGCCGCCGCCCCCAGGCGCTGGTTATCCGTCTGGGTCACCTCCGCCATCGAGACGGTGAAATACTGGGCGTAGTCGCTGCCGGGCAGGCGGCGCGCCTTACCGACCTGGGCCGCCCGCTGGTATGCGTGGTACAGGATGTCCTGCAGCATGTAGGCAAAATACAACTGGCGGCGGGCGAGGTGCTTCTCCGTGGGGGCTTGCATCGCCGTCGCCGTGGCCAGGTTGGCGTCAGCCGCCTCGCCGCGCCAGTGCGGCGGGTAACCGCTCCCCGCGTCCACCATCTGGCGCACCGCCTTTAAATCCGCCTCGGCGTCGTGCCCGTGCAGCATCGGCGCCACCGGCTCCCAGCGCTCGGACTCGTCCTTGACGATGATGCTGCCGGATTCGGGCGGCGTGCGGTACTGCTCCATCTTCTGGCGCACCAGGTTGGCCGGCACGGTGACGATCCACAGGAACGAGCGGATCGCCCAGTTCAGGCGCACGCGATCCTCGAGCATACGGCTGTAACGCTGCAGCCAGGGCAGCAGGGTGGTCAGGTCGCTCTCCCCCAGCAGCGCCCCCGCCGGGCGGTTCACGGCGTAGTGCAGCATCACCGCCGGGCTGGCGCTGCTCTCGGGGTGATTGGGCGAGAGCCAGACCCGGTCCGCCTCCCCGTTCATGCCGGGCTCCTCGTAGGACAGCTCGTTTTCCCAGTCGTTTTCGGCAGAGGTGATCTTGTGGATGCGGTCCTTGGTCACGAAACGGATGTAGCTCATCCCGTCTTCGGAATTGCGAAAGAGCAGGACGAACAGGTCCCCGGCGCGGCTGAGCTCATCGCACATCGCTTCCAGGCGCAGGCTCATGCGGTTCTTGGGGTGGTTCCAGAAGGCCTCGATGAAGCGGTTCAGCGCGCGGCGCGGGCTGGAGACGCGAATAGCATCCCCGACGACGAAGTCAGTGGTAATGGCCACGATGCGCCAGGCCAGGGGATTCTTGCGCCAGGCGGTGAGGGCGTCGGTATAGATTTCCTGCACCCTGGCCGGGTCGTAATCGTGGGGGCGCAGGGTGAGTTGCCCCCAGCCGGGACTGTCGTCCACGGTGGAGCTGACCGCGCCCAGCGCTTCCGCCCGCTCGCCGGCAATCCAACGCGCCAGGCGCAGGCGCCAGCTCGCCCTCATAGCACCTCCAGGATAGCGATGGCCTTGCACAGCTCTTTCTTCTGCTCTCTGGCGGTGCGCGCCCGCGGCGAGGCCTCAGCGAAGCGTTCCTCCGGACTGTCCTCGCGGCCCAGTTGTTTGACCTTCTCGCGCATCGTCTGGATGGCGATGCGAATCGCCTGTTGTCTGTCCATCACTTGCCTCTCCTTCTGACCTGGGAGTGGGTCCTCAGCCCCCACCCGTAGCCCGCGCCGGCCTCCCCGTCGTCTGGCAGGGGTGGGGGCGCCAACCGCTCAGCGCTCCAGGCCGGCAGGCGGGACCTTCTCCCGGCCGTGTTGGCTGATCAGGTAGGTGGATTGATTGAACGCCACCGCCAGGGCAATCGCCCGCAGCAGGCCGGCGATGCCGCTCTCATCGCAGGTGAGCGCCAGGCGGAAGACCGGCCCCAAACCGGCGCAGGCCAGGTAGAAGCTGCCCGCGCCGATAGCCGAAACCAGGGCGAACATGATCACCCGCTTGGCGACGCCCCCCAGGCTGGCATACCAGCCCTTCAGCCCAGGAGCGAAGGTGAAGATCAGCGAGAGCAGGCCTCCCGCCAGCATGGATAGCGTATCCGCAGTCATCTAAAGCCTCCTTTCATTCCGATTGAATTCCGCCGGCGCTCTCACGCGGGGTGTCGAGCGGTTCGAGATAATCCTGGTGCACCCATAAGACGATCCCCGCCCACTGGCCTTGCAAGCGCTCGACCAGCACCAGGTCGCCGTGGCTCAGGCCGCCCACCGGTCGCCCGCCTGGCCCGAGGCGCACGCGCAGGCCGTCAGCCGCGCTCACGCGGCAGGCGACGGGTTGGAGCGCCGCCCTCGCCTCCGCTGGGCCGGCTTCCCCAACGGCGATGGCGGCAAAGAAGGGGATGGGGTCCACCGCCCCGGCGGGATACTCCCGGCCGGCATAGCCAGGAGTATCCCGGCTGGCCATAGCGGCGATGCGCAGCTCGAAGTGCAGGTGCGGGCCGGTGGAGAAGCCGCTGTCCCCGCTTCTGGCAATCGCCTGGCCGGCCTGCACGCTCTCACCCAACCGCACCAGCCAGGACTCCAGGTGGGCGTAGAGCGTCGAATACCCACCGTGTTCCAGCAGCAGGTAGCGCCCGTAGCCATCTGGGTCCAGCCGCGCCCGGCTCGCCTTGCCCGCCGCGGCGGCCCGCACTACCGTGCCCAGGGGGCAGCCGAAATCCAGCCCATTGTGCCCGGCCTGCCCGAAGCGGGCGTAGAGCTGCGGGTTCTCGCCGAAACCCTGCGTGAGCGGGCAATCGACGGGTCTGAGCAGCCGGAACCTGGTCAGGTCGCTATTCGCGCTCATCAAAACACCTCCTGCATGCCCGCCAGCGCGTCGTGGTGCACGATTTCGCTGGCGGCTAAGCCCCAGGCCTGTTCGTCCAGCGCGCCAGCCAGGGCAGCGGAGAGCAGCAGGTCGTCGTGCACCAGCTCCCCGCCCTGGGCCAGGCGCGTCCCCTCCGGGACGCCCCAACGCAGGGCTTTTCCCGGCCCCACGAGTACACTGCTGGCACATTGCCCCGCCTGGGTGAAGAACAGCTCCTGCAGCACTCGCTGTTGGGCGTGAAAGGGCGCGGGGGCAACGCCCTGCAAGGAGAAATCCTTGAGCCGGCCCGTTTCGATCAGAGCCAGGAAACGCCAGCCCAGCTCGCTCTTACTCTTGGCGGTGAAAATGAAGGGCACCACGCGGGCAGGGAAGGCTTTCTCTAAAAAACTGGCCAGGCCAGCACCCACACCCGTGGCGTCGATGACGGTGTAGCGCGCGCCCCAGTGCTCCACGGCTGCCTTGAGCTGGGCATACAGGCTGGTGTGCTTGACGCCGGTCCAGGCGCGGCGATGCACCACGCGGTAAGTCGGCGCTCGCACCAGCTCGTCGTCCAGCGAGCTCAGGTCGACGCGCACCACGGTGAGGGCGGTGCTGTCGCGCCTGGATTGCGCCAGCCCCGCCAGGCTGGTTTCGCTGGCGCCCGCCTCGTCCTCGCCGGCGACGTCCACGAGCAAGGCATATACCGCTCCCGCACAGGGGGCCTCCTCGGGAGCGTGGTCGCCGCGCAGCAAGGCGATGCGCTGCGGCGGGAACATGCCCCCCTCGGCGTCGACCTCCTCGGAGAAGAATTGCGTCTTGACCACCGGGTGGTTCCTGCCCAGCTTGAGCACCTGCTCGCGCACGAACCTGCCGTAGGCCTCCACCTCGCCGGCGACCTCGTCGGCGGAGAGCTTAAACACGCGCTGCACGCCGTCCTCCTTCTCGGCTTGCTGCGCGGCGCGCAGCTCGCGGGCCAGCAGCGTCTTGCTGGTCCAGGTGGTGCCCCAAAACACGCGCGTGGCGTTCGTGCTGGCCGCCATGGGGGCGAAATCCTTGTCCCATTTGTCCGGGGCAATGTCCTGAGCTTCGTCGCACTGCAACAGCAGGTTGGCTGTGGCGCCCACCACGCTGGCGCTGGGCGAGCCGGAGAGAAAGGTGCAGCGCGCCCTGCCCAGCCGGAAGACGTAGCCGCTCTCCTTGGTCCAACGCCCGCGGGTGATCAGGTTGCGCGCAAGCACCCGTTCCAGCCGGCGCATGGCGTTCAGGGTTTGCGGCTTCCAGGTGGGGGAAACCTTCACCAGCTCGGCGTCGAGCTGGCTGTACAAGGTGAGCAGGTAGGCTTCGAGCTGCGCCTGGAGCTCGTTCTTGCCCGACTGGCGAGGGAAGACCACCACGAACGTCCGCCCGTGCTTGTTCACCACCGAGTCCAGGATGGCGCGCGCCACCGCAATTTGATAGCTGCGCAGCCGAATGCCCGAAGCATGCTGGCAGAAGGAGACCACGTCGCGCAGCATGCGCTTGACCACCGAAATCACGTCCTCCATACACTTGCGCTACCCGCCGAACCACGATCTGAGCAAGGCAAAGGCGCTCACCAGCCACGAGCCCCCCGTCGCCAGTCCGGACCACACCTTGAACTGGGTGACGCCATCGGTGGCCGCCCGGATGCGCTGCTCGTGATCCTTCACCGCCGCCTCCAGAGAGTCCAGGCGGTGGCGATTGAACTGCGCCTGATGCTCCAGCTCGCGCTCCAGGCGTCCCAGCTCGGCCTGCAGCAGGCTGACTGCGGCGCGCAGTTGACCGGCGATCATCTCCGCCTCCGCTTCGCCGGACATCTAACCCATCCCCCATTCCTGGTTGATTTCCTGGATGGCGATGTCGACCTGCCGGTTGAACTGCCCCCAGAAGGGGCAGCTCTCCACCTGGCTGCACGTCTCGCAGCGCAGGCGCAAGCGGCGCAAGCGACGCAGAGCCTTGACCAGAGCGATGGCCACGTCCAGCACCCCCTCCGCCTGTTCCTGCAGCGGGCAGGCCAGCGCGTCTCCAACGGCTGCCGCCTCGACCCTCATAGGCTTATCCTCATCTCCTCGACCACCTGGGCGATCGCCTGGCTGATCTGCTGCATCACCTCTTCCCGCTCGGCGAGCATCTCCTTGCGCAGTTTCAAGAGGCTGGCGACGCGCATGGCGGCCAGCCCCAAGGCGCTCAGGTTGAAGCGCATCTCCTCCAGGTCTGAGGTGCCGCGCGAGAGCGCCAGGGTGCGCCGCATCATGATGCGCAGCATGCCCACCTCGGATTCCAACCCACCGCCTATCATCGCTTCCAGGGCGAGCAGCTCGTCCTGCTCGAACTCGGTGGAGTACAGGCTGTCCTTGACGGCCGCCAGCAACCGGTTTTGAAAATCGCTGCGCCGCCGCTTGCGTGGCGCTTGAGGTCGTTCGCTCACCCGTGCAACTCCTTCTCGACATGACGTGGCTCCTCCAAAAGGCTTTGACCATCCGGTCATCGCGAGCAGCGACGCAGGCGGCTAACCAAAACCAGTAAGGGTCGCAGCCCAAGGGCTGACGGCGCCGGGAGAGCAGAGCATCCTACGCCTTGTTGCCCGCGATGACCAGTCTTATAAATAGCACAAATGTTCTGTATTTACAAGTGGTTAACCCCCAAAATCCCCACCGGGTGGGTGGGGAGTGAGACTGAAATCAGTCGCCCGGGCGAGATCTAAATTATCCTCCCCGTGTTCACGCCTGGGAGGAAAGTATGGCATGCGTTGACGGCGGACGGTTTTTTATCTATACTGTTTGGGAAAGCCATATCGGGTCCGTCCTCATCGCAATCTGTCACATCGCTCACAAGGAGACCAGGCTATGATTAAAGAATTCAAAGATTTCATCTTGCGCGGCAACGTGCTCGACCTGGCAATTGCCGTGATCATCGGTGGCGCCTTCGGGAAGATCGTCACCTCGCTGGTGAACGACGTGTTGATGCCGCCCATCGGGCTGCTGCTCGCCAAGGTGGATTTCAGCAACCTGTTCATCAACCTCTCGGGGAGGCCCTACGCCAGCCTGTCCGAAGCTCAGGCGGCTGGCGCGGCGACGGTCAACTACGGCGTGTTTCTCAACACCGTGATCGATTTTCTGATTGTGGCGCTGGTCATCTTCCTGATGGTGCGCACGGTCAACCGATTGCAACGCGCCCAGGCAGCTCCGCCCGCCGAGCCGGTGACCAAGGAATGCCCTTACTGCTTCACAACCATCCCGATCAAGGCCACGCGCTGCCCGCACTGCACCACCCAGTTGAGGTGAAGGCGCGGCGTGCTCAGTGGCGACATGAAAGGCAAGTGCCCATGTGCCCAAATAGCGTGACGTATAAAGCCTCCACCTGGCTCATCATCTTGGGGTGGGCGGGGCTGTTCATCGTCGTGGCCGGCTGCAAGCTGGCCTCCGAAGGGATTTCCGCCCTACCCTTGCGCATCGGCCCGTTGGACCAGGAGACGCTGGAGCAGTTGCGCCTCTCGACCAGCGAGCGCAGCCAGGCCCGCCCCGGGGATACGCTGGACCTAGACGTGGGCCTGGAGCAGTGTTGCTATTTCTTCGAAGCGGTGCCTGCCCGTGTGCGCTGGAGCGTCTCGCCCCAAGAGGGCGCCAGCATCGATTCAAGGTCGGGCGTGCTGAGCATCTCTCCAGAGGCTAAAGCGGGCGCGGTCTACCGCGTGGAGGCAGAGATCGAAGGCGGGCGGAGGGTGCTGAGCGGCGAGATTTTCATCTACACCCCCGAAGCCAATCCGCTGGTGGGCGTGTGGCACGAGCAAGGGCGCACCGACTGCGCCAGCGGCGCGCTGCTCGAGCCCCAGGAGCCCATCCGCGAGTTGGTCTTCAAGGCTGACGGCACCTTCACGGTGACCTGGGCGCCCTTCGAGATATATCACGATTACTGGGGCACCTACACCTTCGACCCGGCTGTTGCCAGCCTCAGCCTGCAAATCGATGGCGGCAACTACGTCCCCACCCAAACTGACCTGGAGGGGGGGTTCACCATCGACGAGCAGGGCGGGTTGGGGTTGCAGGGCATCTGGTTGGGAGAGCGAGACGAGGCAGGCGCGCCAGCGTGCGGGCACCTCTTTGTCCACTAAACAAAATTAGTCTTGCACGAGGATGTGAAGAAGCGATCATTGGCATCGCCTTTATCATGACGAGGGTCACCCACCACCACCCACGGCCGCTGCGCTGATGTGCCCTCCGCCGGCCTATCGCCGCGCCTGGCCCAGTCCTTGCAACGCTACCAGGCAGCACGCAACCCGCTGACCCCAGGAGGCTCATGCACATCCACAGGCACCCCCTCGGCTGCATCCTGCCCCCGCACATGCTGCGGGAGATTGCCGAGCGCGGCACTCCCGCCCAGCGTAAGTGGGCGATTCACACCCTGCGCCTGACCGCCGTTTTCCTGGAGGAGAGACAGGCCATCCTGGAAGCTATCTCCGAGGTCGCGCCGCGCCTGGCGGGGGTGAAACACCGCATGGTCTACGACGTCGAGCACGGCGCTACCCTGCCTGGGCGGCTGGCGCGCAACGAGGGCGATCCGCCCAGCGGCGACCCTGCCGTGGACGAAGCCTACGAGGGCAGCGGCGCGGCCTATGACCTCTACGCCCAGGTCTACGGGCGCAACTCGCTGGACGACCTGGGCGCCAGCCTGGTCTCCTGCGTGCACTACCAGCAGGGCTACGACAACGCCTTCTGGAACGGCAAGCAGCTCGTCTTCGGCGACGGCGACGAGAACCTGCCCCTCGAAGAACGGCTGTTCAACCGCTTCACGGTCGCCGCCGAGATCATCGGGCACGAGCTCACCCATGGGGTGATTCAATACGAAGCCCGCCTCTCTTACTGGTACCAATCCGGCGCTTTGAACGAGTCCCTGTGCGACGTCTTCGGCTGCCTGGTCAAGCAACGCCAGCTCAACCAGAGCGCCGATCAGGCGGATTGGATCGTGGGACAAGGTCTGTTCACCGAGAACGTCTCCGGGGTGGGCATCCGCTCGATGAAAGCCCCCGGTACGGCCTACGACGACCCGGTGCTGGGCCGCGACCCGCAACCGGCGCACATGGATGATTACCGCGTCATCGCGTACGACAATGGCGGGGTACACATCAATTCGGGCATCCCCAATCACGCCTTCTATTTGGCTGCCAGCCGCATCGGGGGTTACGCCTGGGAGAAAGCAGGAATGATCTGGTACCTGGCGCTGCGCGACCGGCTGCAGTCCAGCGCCGATTTCCAGGCCGCCGCCAGCGCCACCCACCAGGTTGCCGGCGAATTATTCGGCGTTGGCAGCCTGGAACAGCAAGCGGTCAAGTCCGCCTGGGGGGATGTCGGCCTGGCAGTCGATTCGGGCTCAGAAAATCCGGGCTGCCTGCAGGCGCTGGTCAACCTGCTCGCCTACCTGCCCGAGCGGCTGAGGCCATCCCCGCAGACCAGCGAGTAGCCTCCCCACACCGCGCCCGCGCCCGGTATAATCCATTCGAGGACAAGCCATGCGCATCACCTACCTGCGCCGCGGCGGTTTCAGCGGCCTCAGCCAGGACCTGCGCCTGGAGTGCGACGAGCTGCCC
>JAQUAE010000048.1 GCA_028687395.1 Anaerolineales bacterium
CGCCGGGCCGATGCGCAAGCCCGGCGTGCCGGTCGGCACCAGGATGAGGCTCAGCGAGCGGGAGCCTCCGCGTGGGTCGGTGCGCGCCAGCGTGACGATGTAATCGGCGATGCTGGCGTTTGTGCACCACATCTTGGCGCCATTGATTACCCATTCTTCCCCCGAGCGCGCGGCGCGGGTGGTGATGCCGCCCTTCAAATCCGACCCTGCGCCCGGTTCGGTGAGCGCCAGCGCCGCCAGTTGACTGGGTGAGCCATCGGCGTGCCTGCCTGTCGCCGCGGGAGGCAGAAAGCGTTCTTTCAACGCCTGGCTCCCGAATAGCGCCACTGGCGCGCAGCCCAGGCCGTTGTGGGCGGCGATGGCCAATGCCGTGCTTCCGCACCCCCAGCCAAGCTGCTCGATGGCAATGGCCGCGCTGACGGCGTCTACGCCGGCCCCCCCGTATTCCTCGGGCGCGTTCAAGCCCAACAGCCCCAATGACCCCATCTTGCGTGTGGCTTCCCAGTTGAATTCCCCGCTCTCGTCCACGTGCCGGGCTTTCGGTTTGACTTCCCTCTCCACGAAGTCGTGCACAGCGTCTCGCCACATGCGTTGCTCATCGTTTAAGTCGAAATTCATTGTGTGCTCTCCTTTTTTCTCCCATCTGGCGCCACTCAACCAAGCCTGGCCTGCACAAGCATGTGCAGGCTCGCTCGCCAGGTGCGCCTAAACTGCTCCTCCCCTAACCAGTACACTTCGTGATGGTTGTACTGCGTGTTGGCGAATCCCCAGCCGAGCAGTGCATCCCAGGCGACCAGTGCCATGACGTGCGCCCAACGTTCGCGCCAGGAAGCGATGATCGGTATCATGACCACAGGCGTGGGCAAGCGCTGCAGCAAGTGCGCTCGCGCCGTAAACATCCCCGACGATGATTTGAGACCATAGCTGCGGAAAACATCCGCCATCCCCCAGGGGAGGGTTGCCCCGTTCGGGATGCGCCGCACGATGGGCAGCGGGCCGCGCCAGTGAACCGCGTTCATCTCCTCTGATAGCTGCGCCGCCTCCAGCCGGATGCCGAGCAGCGCATTCAGCACGGTTGCAGCGGTGTAAGGGCCACAATCGAAAGCCGGTCCCTGATACTGCAGCGCGTCCAATAATTGCTGGCGATATGGCGAATCGATTCGGCCTGGCGGCATACCTGGCACCTGGCGGCATCTTCGCAGGGCTGGGGCGCGGGGGAGCCGTTTCGTCGTTCCCACCAGCCCAGTTTGGTTGCAGTACCAACGACCGTGCTGCGCGAAATTATAACATCTAGAAGTTACGCAGTTCAGCGTTCTCCTCTTCCCAACTGCGTAAGTCCTAACATCTATAAAACGCTCGCCTTCCCCTGCGGCAAGCAGCGGGGCGAGACAAGCAGGCCCGGGACCGGGATGGGGTACAATTCAGCCAGCCACCAGCCCGGGCTTCCACCTCCCAGACAAGCAAGGAGACAACATGGACCAATCACCAGTCGTGATCATCACGGGCGCCTCTTCTGGCATCGGTGAGGCGACAGCGCGCCTGCTCGGCGCCCACGGCTATCGCCTGGTTTTGGCAGCCCGGCGACAGGAACGGCTGGAACGCCTGGCAGAGGAGATCCGCGGCGCCGACGGCCAGGCAGTGGGACTGGCCACCGACGTCACTCGCCTGGAGGACATACAGCGCCTGGTGGAACACACCATGGAGCGCTTCGGCCAGGTCGACGTGCTGTTTAACAATGCTGGCTTCGGCAGGCTGGATTGGTTGGAGCACCTCGATCCCGTGCGGGACGTTGCACGGCAGGTCCACGTCGATCTGTTAGGCCTGATCCACACTACGCAAGCCGTGTTGCCATACATGATCGCCAGGCGTAACGGCCACATCATCAACGTGGCTTCGCTGGCTGGCCACATTGCCGTTCCGACGTATAGCGTTTACGCGGCCAGCAAATTCGGCGTGCGTGGCTTTACCGATGCCTTGCGCCGGGAGATGGGCGTGTGGGGCGTGCACGTCAGCGGGGTATACCCGGGGAGCGTGGCCACTGAGTTCGAGTTGCATACCGGCGCCAGGCGCAAGACCGGGTTACGCACACCGGGGTGGCTGCGTTTGAGCGCCGAGCAGGTGGCGGGAGAAGTCCTGCGTCTGATACGCAGGCCGCGCCGCCAGGTGGTCTTGCCCCGGGTGATGCTCCTGGCTGTTTGGTTGAACGCCCTGGTGCCCGGCGTGGTGGACTTTGCTGTGCGCAAGGGATTCGTCGAGCGGGAGCGCAGTTAAACAAAAACTGGTGGACGCGCCACCAGTCGAGGGAAATGCCCGGCATGGGGGAGAGCACCCCTACGCCTCCTTGCGGGGATGTTCGTTTTGCAACGTCAGGATGCCATTGCGCACCTGGGTGAGGTAGCGTTCCAGCTCCAATTCCAACACTCGTAGCGTCTCCACGACGTAATCGTCGGCTTCCTTGCGGGTTTGGTCGATATCGGCGCGCGCCTGGTCCAGGATTTGTTCGGCGCGTGCCTGGGCAGCCTGCACGGTGGCATCGCGCTCCAGGAGCTGTTCGCTCTTCTCGCGGGCGATAGCCAGGGTGCGGTTGGCTTCCTCTTGCGCCTGCGCCAGGAGGCGGTCGCGTTGGGCGATCAATTGCTGCGCCTTCTTGACTTCTTCCGGGATGGCCACGCGCATCTGGTCAATCAGGTCGAGGATTTTATCCTCGTCGACAATCACGTTGTGGGTCAGCCAAAGTGATCGGCTTTGGTTGAGGGTTTCTTCCAGGCGATCGATCAGATGCATGATGTCCATAAGGCACTTGTCGTCCTGTTCGCTTCTACTGCGATTTTAATCTATGATGAAGGTTCGTGCAAATCAGTTTTCTCGACCTGGAGGGTGCAATATGCATGCCATAAGGGTCTGAGAGGCGCGAAGCCTCCCTGTAGCGTATGACTTCAATCGCGCATCGAAGTGGTGGGCACCAGTTGCTGGCCATCGCCTAATTCGTGGAAGCGCTTCTTGAGCGCTTTTTCGACGTGAGTGGGCACCATGCTGCTCACATCGCCGTGCAGGGAGGCGATCTCGCGCACCGTCGACCCGGAGAGGAAAGTATGCTCCTCGGCGGAGATCAGGGCGACCACCTCGATCTCCGGCGCCAGCCGGTGGTTGGCCAGCGCCATGCGAAATTCATACTCGAAGTCGGAGAAGACGCGCAAGCCGCGCACGATCACCTTCGCCCCAATCTTGCGGCAGAACTCCACGGTCAACCCACTGAAGCCGGCCACCGAAATATTGGGGTATTCCTTCAAGGCCTCCGCAACCAGCTTGATGCGCTCCTGCGGAGAAAACAACAGGGATTTGAGCGGCCGGTCGTACACCGCCACGACCACCTCATCGAACAACCCGGCGGCGCGGCAGGCGATATCCACGTGGCCGTTGTGTATGGGGTCGAATGTTCCCGGGAAGACTGCGCGTATCATGTCACCTCTTTCTGGTTTAGCTGAAATCTCCACCCGTCGTTCCCCAGAAGCGCGCCAGCTCTGCTTTGAGGGCCTGGTGCTCAGTGGCGTTGACCTCCGGGTCTTTCTCCAGAATGATGTGGGCTTGCTGGCGGGCCAGCTCGATCGAGCGTAGGTCGGTCAGGCTGGCCAGCTTCAGGTCGCCGAAACCGGATTGGCGCCGGCCGAGGAATTCCCCCGGGCCGCGTTGTTTGAGATCCAGTTCTGCCAGGACGAAGCCATCGTTGGTGGTCGCCATGGCTTGCAGGCGCTCGTTCTCCGCCGAATTGGCTTCCTGGGGGATGAGCAGGCAGTACGAGGGCTGCGTTCCCCTGCCCACCCGGCCGCGGAATTGGTGCAACTGCGCCAGGCCATAGCGATTGGCCCCTTCGATGAGCATCACCGTGGCACGCGGTACGTCGACGCCGACCTCCACGACCGAAGTGGAAACCAGGATTTGGGTTTCTCCCTCGTGAAAGCCGCGCATGGCGTCTTCCTTCTCTTCCGGCTTCATCCTGCCGTGCAGCAAGCCAAGTTTGAAGCGCGGGAAAATGTCGTTCTGCAGGCGGGCGTGCTCTTCCACTGCCGCTTTGGCTTCGCCGCTTTCGCTCTCCTCCACGAGCGGGCAAATGATAAAGGCCTGAAAACCCCCTTCGACCTGGGCGCGGATCAACTGGTAAGCACGCTCGCGTTCGCTGGGCAGCAGGATGTGGGTGCTGATGGTCTGCCGGCCGGGGGGCATCTCGTCCATCACGGTCAGGTCCAGGTCGCCGTATACGGTGAGGGCCAGCGACCGCGGGATGGGGGTGGCGGTCATCACCATGAGGTGCGGATTAGCCCCCTTGGCGCGCAACGCCGCCCGCTGCTCCACGCCAAAGCGGTGCTGCTCATCCACGACGACCAGCTCTAGGTCGGAGAAGGTCACCGGTTCCTGAATCAAGGCATGCGTGCCGATGACCAGCTTGATAGCGCCGTTCTCCAGGCCTGCGTAGATGTCGCGTTTCTCCTCCTCGCGCGCCGCCCCGGTGAGCAAGCGGATTTGCCCGGGATCGAGTGGCGGTGCCGGGAGGGGGGAGGGGAAGCTCTCCTCCGCCTCGCCCGTGGGTGCAATGGCTGGTTGGAGCGAGGGCGCGGTGAGAAGCTCGAGGAGCTTCTTGTAGTGTTGTTCAGCCAGGATGCCGGTGGGCGCCATCAGCGCGGCCTGTGCCCCGTGGCGGGTCACCGCGGCAATGGTCAGGGCGGCGACGAGCGTCTTCCCGGAGCCGACGTCCCCTTGCAGAAGACGGTTCATCGGGCGTCCGGAAGCCAGGTCGTCGAGGGCTTCGCGCAGGGCGCGCTGTTGAGCGCCGGTGAGCTCGAAGGGTACGCGCCTGAGCTGGCCTTCCAGCCATTCGGGCGGGGTCTCGAAAGCGCGCGCGCTGCGCTCCTGCCAGGCGCGTTTCTGCTGCATAACTCCCAGTTGCAAGAGCAGGATTTCGTCGAAGGCCAGCCGTTGGCGGGCGGCTTTTAACGCCTCCCAGGAAGTGGGGAAATGTGCCTGCAGCAGGGCTTCCTGCAAGGGCAGCAAGCTAGTGGCGTTCAGGATGTATTCAGGGAGGGGGTCGAGGGTGCGCGCCGCCCAGTAGGAAACCACCTGATTCATCAGCTTGCGCAGCCAGCGTTGGGTGATGTGTGCGGTGGAGGGGTATACCGGTACGATGCGGTTGGTGCTCAATTGCTGGTGCTCGACCGGCTCGGCTTCAGGGTTGCTCATCACCAGCCGCCCAAGGTATTGGTCGACCTTGCCGGAAAAGGTGTATTGCGAGCCGAGGCGCAGGTTCTTCATAATCCAGGGCTGGCCGAACCAGGTGAGGCGTAAGGCGCCGGAACCATCGCTGACCACGGCTTCGACGAGCTCTGGGCGGTTCTCGCGCAGGCGGCGTTTGTAGATCGATTCGATGGTTGCCAGGATAGTGACTTCGTCGCCGAAGCGCAGGCGGTTGATTGGCTTGAGCTGCGAATAATCGTCGTAGCGCCGGGGTAAGAAGTACAACATGTCCCGCAAGGTGAACAGGCCCAGGCGGGAGAGCGTGGTGGCGTTGCGCGGCCCTATGCCATGCAATACGGTGACCGGCGCCTCCAAAGCTGCCTGCTCTTCCTTAGGAAAGCTCGGCCTCGGCGGTCGCCCTGCGCTGAAAGGCCTGGCTGCTGGCGGCGCGTAGGGCGGGACGTCGCTCGCCGCGCTGCTCGGCCGGGGGAAGCCTGGCGGGGCAGGGGGTCTTTTTTCACGCTGCGGCTCGCGCTGCACCAAATCCAGTTCGATCCCGGTGACCTGCTGGACGCGCTTCCATACGCCTTCGAGGGTCTCGGCGCGTGAGGTCTCGCTCAAACGGGGGTAATTGCGCAGGCGTTCGCTGATAAAAGCAATCAGCTCCTCCGACACGCCATCGGCGCGCGCCTCGGCCTCCCAACTTTCGGGGATGCGCTCCAGGCCGCCCATGACGGCGCGGTTATCGTACTTGCGTTCGGCTTCGAGTTTGAAGAACTTGTGTAATTTTTGTAACGATGGCTTCATTGCAGGTATTTTACCAGCGGATTGACAGCTATCATTCCTTTAAAACAGCCGCGAAACCCAGCCCGTTGGGTCCCACGTGAGAGCCGATGACCGAGGTGACGTTGATGATGAGGGGTGCGATGGGAAAGGTAGCGCCCAGCTCGTGCAGGAATTGGCGCGCCTGGGCCTCGGCGTTGGTGTGCAGCACAGCCAGCCTTTCGATCGCACCCAGGTTGGTCAGATGCTCCAACAACCACTCGAAGCCCTTGCGGTAGGTGCGCGTTCCGCCCAGGCTGAACACCTGGCCATCTTTGACCTCCAGGAACATTTTGATCCGCAGGAGGTCGCCCAGTTGAGCGCGCAACCAATTGACCCGCCCGCTGCGCTTCACGTATTCGAGCGTATCCAGCATGGCGATAACGCGCAGCCTTTGGCGAATGCTTTCGATGACCTGGCGCACCGCTTCCAACGTGGCGTCGTTCTGCAGCGCCTCGGCGGCTGCTAACACTTGAAATCCCAAACCGAGGGATACGTTCCGGCTGTCGATCACCTGCACAGCGTCGCCGAAGGATTGCGCCGCGGCGCAGGCGGCATTGTAGATACCACTCAGCCTGCTCGAAGCGTGGATGGAGAGAATCTTGCGTACCCCCTGCTTGATCAGGTCTTCGTAGAGCTTGAGGTACACCCCAGGCGCGGCGGTGGCTGTGGTGGGAAAGGATTTCAGGTTGGGAAGCTGCGCGTAGAATTCGGCGCGGGTAATATCCACGCCGTCCTCCAGGTTTTTGCCATCCATGACGATGATGTTGTTGACCACGTGGATGTGGTGCGCCTCGACCAGCTCTTCGGGAATATCGGCGGTGCTATCCGTTACGAGGGCAATCTCTTTCGGGTTCATACGGCTCCTTGAGCGCCGGTATGCCTACGCGCCCGACGGCGTGCGCGTGCCTGCGCAGCCTCTATCCCACCGCGTTCGGCGCAGTTGATCACTCGATCGATATGATAAAGGGGTAGTGGGGCTGCCCGCCATCCTGCACCTCAATCTCCAGCCTGGGATGAGCGGCGCGTATCTTGTCGACGATGCTGTTGACTTCCGCTTTCTGGACGTCCATGCCGGAATACAAGGTGATCAATTCGTAATTGTCGGCCTCGGCTTTGGCCAGTAATTTCAGGCAGGTATCCGCAAGGTTTTCACCGCTCACCACCAGCTTGCCGTTCAGCAAGCCGATGTACTGGCCTTTCTCGACCGCCACGTCGTCTATCACCACGCTGCGCGTGGCGTAGGTGATTTCGGCGGTCACCACATCCTCCAGCGCTGAGTTCATTTCTTGTACGACGGTGGCGAAGTCCTCGTGCGGGGCCAGGCGCAGCATGGCGGAGAACCCTTGAGGGACGGAGCGGCTGGGGATGACCGCAACCTGCTTGACGGTCAGCTCTGCAGCAGCGTTAGCGGTGCGGATGACGTTCTTGTTATTCGGCAGGATGACGATCTTGTCGGTGGGCAGGTTCTCGAAGGCGCTGAGGATCTCCTGGGTGCTCGGGTTCATACTTTGCCCGCCGCGCACGATATTGGCCACGCCCAGGCTGGCGAACACACGAGCAATGCCCTCCCCTGGCGCCACGGCGATGGCTGCGATTTGCCCGGGTTGAACGGGGGCAAAACTCAGCGCAGGCGCCTTGTTTTTCTCGATCTCCTCCATCTGGGCGACCAGGTTTTCCATCGCCACCTTGGTGATCGTGCCCAACGTCATGGTGTATTCGATGGGTTCATAGCGCTTCTCGTTGGGGACATGGATGTGCAGGCGGTAGATGCCGTCCCCCTCGCCGAGCTGGATCGAGGTGCCCATGGCCTCCAGGCCCTGGTAGAACAGCTCCAGGTCGAGCTCCTTTTGGGGGCGGAAGTCGACGACCACTTCGAAGTCCTGGCCGGGCTCGATGGCCTCCAAGGCTTCTCTTTTGAGGCTGGCCAGCGGCGGCACTTTGGTGACGACGGCGTCCAACGGCAGGCCTCGAGCGTAGCGTAACATCCCTTCCAGGATGTAGAAGAGGCCCTTGCCGCCTGCATCAACCACGCCGGCTTCCTTCAAGACCGGGAGCAGCTCGGGGGTCCTTTGCACCGAGGCATCTGCCGAGCTTACCATCTGGTCCAGCAGGTCGAGCAGGTCGTCGTTCGTTTTGACGGCTTCCTCGGCGGTTTGAGCGACGTCCTTGGCGATGGTGAGGATGGTGCCTTCAACAGGCCGCACCACGCCTTTGTAAGCGGTATCCCGCGCCACGGCCATGGCGTGGGCGAGGGTGGCTGCGTCGAGGGATTCGACCTCATCCACAGCGCGGGCAAAACCGCGCCAGAGCTGGGAGAGGATCACGCCTGAGTTGCCGCGTGCTCCCATCAGCGCCCCGTGAGCGACAGCATGCGCCATCTTGCCAAAGTTGCCCTCGCTGGAATGGGCGGTTTCGTCCAGGGCTGCCTGCATCGTCAGGACCATGTTGGTGCCGGTATCTCCATCCGGCACCGGGAATACATTCAGGGCATTCACCGTTTGCTGGTTGGTGCGCAGCCAGGTGAGCCCCGCTTCGATTAGCGTCTTCAGGGATTGTCCGTCCAGTGGCTTCTTGAGTACCGGAATGACCCTTTCGGTCTGGGGCAAGGTGTGCGGTTCTACATCCATCAAGATGGCTCCTGCTTTACGAAATAATGGCCTTGTGCACCGTTAATCGATATCGCTCACCCGTAAACCCCGAACGTGAACGTTGATCGAGCTCACCGGGATGCCCAGCGCTTTTTCCACGTGAAATCGCACGGTGTTTTGCACGCTCTCGGCGACCGACAAGATGCGCGTCCCGTATTCGATGACCACATAGATATCGATGGTGATCTGCTGCCCGTCGTAATGCACCTCAACCCCCCGGGTGGGGTCCCTGACGATCACCTGGCTCAACCCATTGACCAGATTCTTGGGTGCCAGGCCGACTACCCCATAGGATTCCAACGCAGCCTGGTACGCTATCATGGCAATTGCCCGGGGTGAAATCTGGATGCTGCCGAGTGGGTTTATCTCTTCTGCCATTTTTATCCTCTGTACGATTAACAATCCAGCTTGAAAATGGATACGAATTGTGGTAAGATTCGCCAGCTTGCTACGGGGCGCTTGTAACGCCTGAGATTACATAAGGAAGTGAAA
>JAQUAE010000049.1 GCA_028687395.1 Anaerolineales bacterium
GGTGACGACCAGGTCGCGCCCATGACCGGTAGTTTCTCCGGACACCAACAAGAGCTCGGTCTGGCGCTCGGCGAGCTTTACCTGCGATTGCCCCCGGATGAAGGCGCCGCGCCCATCCAGGATTCCTGCTTGAATCATCTCCGAGACAGAATCCAGGATGCCCGAGCCGCAGATGCCGACGGGGGGTTGATCGCCGATGGTCTTGATGCGCACCTTGCCCTCCGAGATTTGCACCCGCTCGATGGCGCCTGGTGCGGCGCGCATGCCATCCTGAATGTGGGCGCCCTCGAAGGCTGGCCCGGAGGCGCACGAACAACTGATCAACTCGCCGCGCGCCGCCAGGGTGATTTCGGTATTGGTGCCGATATCCAACGCCAGCACCACTTGCCCGGCTTGCACCGCGCCGTAAAACTGGCTGAAAATGGTCGCCAGGAGCATGGAGATGTGATCCGCACCTACGTAGCCAGCCACGTTAGGAGGCAGGAAGACGTTGGCGCCGGGAGCGAGCTCCAAGCCCAGCTCCCGCGCCGGAATTTGCACCGCCTCGCCCACCGCGGGCACGTAGGGAGCAGTGCCGAGTTGGTGGACGGGAAAACCGGCGAACAGGTGATGCATGGCGGTGTTTCCCACCACCACGGCGTCCACGATTTGATCCCGCTCAACAGGAGCGCCTTTATGCTGCGATTCGGCCAGCATCTCGGCAATCATGCCATTCAAGGTTTCCACCAGCCTGCCCTGCAAGATGCGGCGTCCCTCACCGGGTTGGTGAGTGTGTGCGTCGTCCTCGAACTTGTTGGCGTAGGCGATGCGGCTGATGACGTCTTCGCCGAAAGCGATCTGCGGATTCATCGCCCCGGTTTTGAACAGCGTCTTGCCGCTGTTGAGATTCACCAGGAAGGCGGCCAGCTTGGTCGTGCCGATGTCCACCGCCAGGCCCACCAGGGGCGTTCCCTGGGAAGCCTCCCCCTTGCCGGGCAGCAGGGCGATCAGCGAGTCGCCGCGCAGGGCGGCGCGTGCCGACCATCCCAGGCTGCGGATTTTGTTCGAGAGGGTGGCCAGGACCGGGTATTCGATGCGCACTCGAGGAATCCCCGCGGCGTGGGCGAGCACCGTGCGCAAGCGTTCGCTGTCCGAGCGCAGGTCGCTGAGCGAGGGCGGGTCGATGTGGATGTCCACGCCGGTGACCGCCGGCGAGGGCTGCACGTCTTCGAGCTGGCCCTCGACCTGCAAGCGTTGGGGGGTGGTGAGCGATTCGGGAGGGATGTCGATTTTCACATCGCTGAGTGGGTAAGCCTGGCAGGCCAGGCGGACGCCCTCGGCGAGCTCGTCCGGGCTGAACTCGGCTTCTTCGACCGCGGTGGGTGGGGTCAACTCACCGCTCATCAGGCGCACCTTGCAGCTATTGCACGCGCCCACCCCGCCGCAAATAGACATCAATTCCACACCGGCGGATTGGGCTGCGTCGAGCAGGGTCTTCCCCGCAGGCGTGATTGCCCGCCGGCCGACGGGTTGCATATTGACCTGGTAAGTGCCGCGTTTTGGGTTGGGATCAGGCATGGAGGTTTTGTCGCATAATAGTGGGGTTCAGGCGCCTGCCTGGTGGGCATGCTGCATGATGTCGGTCAGGGCGCGGGATTGCGCTGCCTCGAGGGGAGGGATCTCGTGCCGGGCGAGGAGCTGCTCGGCCTCTCGTTGGGCGCGCTCGACGACGGTCTGCCTGCCCGCGGCAGTCCAGGAATCCCAACCGGGTTCATTTACTCCCAGGCTGGCCTGCCAGATTTCCCCGGCGTGCAGGTATTTGCGTGAATGGGGTTCCTTGAGGAAATTGTGGCTGTTCTCCATGGCGTGCGCAATGACGTCTACGGCCAGCGCGTCGGCATCGGCGGCGAAACCGCGCAGCACCCGCCGGACGATGCCGATGATATCGTTGTCGATGACCATCTGAAAGTTAGCGGAGAAGACGCCGCCAGCCATCTCTCCCACGCCGGAGAGCTCGTCGGCGCCGGCGAGGGCGGGCACCAGGGCGTTTACGGCGCGCTCGTAGCCGCTCTGCATGTCGGGGGCGAATCCGCTTCCGGCAAGCCCGTATACATTGACCGGCAGGCGATAACGGTGGCCAAGCTGCACGGTCGCCGCGGACATCATCCCGACCTCCGGGTTACCCCAGATTGGTGCCCCACTGCGCATATTCAAGACGGACAGCCGCCCGCAGTACACGATGGGTAAGCCAGGTCGGCGGGATTCGGCAATCACGATGCAGGCCAATACCTCGGCGTTTTGCTGGACGATCGAACCCGCCAGCGACATGGGCGAGGTGGCGCCGACGTTCGGGCAGGGCAGCGGGCCGAAGACCAGCCCCTGGTTGGCGATCTCGAGGATGATCTCACAGATGTCGCCCAAGAAATTCAACGGGCTGACCGGCGAGGCGCCCAGCGAAATCGCCGCCTGATCACCCAGGACGATGCGAGACATCTCAGCCAGCAACCGCACCTCGGTCGCCGATTGAACGCCTGGGCCGTTCACAGGTTTCAGGGTGTTGCGCAGAGTTTGCTCGTACATGGTCAATACCATCATGTGCGCGGGGACGTCACGGGGCGTGTACAAGGGGGTGATCGAAGTGACGTTGTCCAACGCGTCCAGCAAGCGGGTGCTTTCGGCGACATCCCTGGCGCTGGCTGGCCGGAGATCGCCTTGGGGAGCGTCCAGAACGTCCCTGGCGCCGCCCATGTTGTGCACGTGCAGGCCGCCGCTCCCCAGGGTGATCGTCCCGTCCCTGCCTTCGAGCCTCACCTGGGAGGGGCACATTTCTAAGCAGGATTCCACCAAATCGTGGGGGAGACAGATGCGACCATGCACCTCGTGGGCGCCGCGTTCCAGTAGCATGGTGCGCGCTTGGGGATGGTCCAGCATGACGCCGACCTCGTCCAGGACTCGCAAGGTGGCGGCGTGAATCGCTTCTATCTCTATGGCGCTCAGGGGATGGAATTTGAAACGGTGTGATGCTGGGGTTGGATCTACCATGAAGTATGACCTTTTCTCTGGAAGAGATGAGTTACGCTCGATTATGGAGGCTAATGTGCTTTACATTACGCGGGATAGCACTATAATAAATAAACAAAGGCGACATTTTCCTCAACATCCGCAAGCAGCGGTCAAACAGGGGAAGGAGGTGGCGGGCTAACTAATTATACATTGGCCTTCAGGCAGGTGCAATTCGGCAGCCAGCCTACCCAAATTTCTCATCAAGAGATGAAGAGGAGAAAATCATGTCACGTAAGCAGATAACCTTTACCCTGGTTTGCTTATTTGTTGCCGTGAGTTTGGTATTGAGTGGATGCGCCACTGCTCAACCCACTGAGGCGCCCGTCGAGGAAACCGCCCCACCTGAGGCTCCAGAAGTAGCGACCGAAGCGCCCGTCGCCACGGAAGCCCCAGTCGAGGAGAAGAAAGTCGCCACCTTCATTTGGACCCAGGAATTCGATACACTCAACCCCTTGTACACCAACATGTGGTTCTCGGAAATCACCCAGCAATTGTGGCTGGCCTGGGCGTGGAATTTCGACGAGAACGCCAACCCGGTACCCTACCTGGTGACGGAAATGCCCTCTCTGGAGAACGGCGGCCTATCAGGAGACGGCAAGACCATCACCATGAAATTGCGGGACGACATCACCTGGTCGGATGGAACGCCGCTCACCTCGGCCGATTTCCTGTTCACTTACCAGATGTCAATCGACAAGAACAACGCCGTAGCCTCGGCTTACCCCTACGACCAGGTACTGAGCATGGAAGCGCCGGATGACACGACGGTGGTGATGTCCTTCGAAGAACCGTTTGCCGCCTGGCAGGCCACCTTATGGAAGGGCATTCTCCCCGCCCACGTCCTGCAGCCGGTGTACGACGCCGAAGGCACCATCGACAACGCCGAATGGAACCTGAATCCCACAGTAGGCTGCGGCCCGTACTTACTTGCCGAATGGGAGTCCGGCAGCTTCGCCCGCTTCGTGGTCAACGAGGCGTATTGGGGGCCAAAACCGAAGATCGATGAGATCTTCTTCCGCTTCGTCCCGGACGACGCCTCGCAGGTGGCCGCTTTGCTGGCGGGCGACGGCGACCTGGGCACCTTCATCGCCTACAGCGACGTGCCCAAGCTGGAAGAGGCTGGCGTCAAGATCCAGTCGGTCAAATCTGGCTATAACGAGGGTATGTTCTTCGTCATCAACGAGGAGTTCTCCCCCGGCATGGCTGACGTCGTTGTGCGCCAGGCAATCGCGATGTCGATCAATCGCCAGGCGATCGTGGAGGACCTGCTGCTCGGCAAGACCGGCGTCCCAGCCAGCTATTGGGACTCACTGCCGTATTACAACACCCCGCCAGTGGAGGATTATCCCTACGACCCGGAGGCGGCCAAGGCGATGTTAGACGAGGCCGGTTGGGTGGATAGCAACGGGGACGGGGTGCGCGACAAGGACGGCATCGAGCTGGTCTTCGATTACGGCACCACCATCCGCGAGGTGCGCCAGGACACCCAGGCTGTGGTTCAGCAGGACCTGGCCCAGGTGGGCATCAAGGTTGAGCTGCAGAGCTACGATGCGGATATCTTCTTCGCCAGCTACGACCAGGATGGCCCGGCTGCCAAGGGTGAGATCGAGATCATGGAGTGGTCCGACACCTCCAACTTCCCAGACCCGGATTACTACTACTGGTATTGCAGTGAGATTCCTACCGATGAATACCCGGCAGGAGCGAACTGGCAGTACTACTGTAATGAGGAGCTGGATGAGCTATTCACATTGCAAGCGACCCAGGTCAATCCCGAGGAACGCCAGGTGACCTTCCAGAAGATCAACCAGATCTTCCACGACGAGGTTGTCTGGTTGGGCGTGTGGCAAGATCCGGACTTGTGGGCGGTAGGTTCTAACTTGCAGAGCTACAAGTTCTCGGGTGTAACGCCCTTCTACACCATTACCGAATGGGACCTTGCGGAATAGGGTCCTGGATAGCTAAGAGAAGCTTGTGACAAGGGATGGGCTGGGTCGTTCCCAGCCCATCCGCGCACTTTCGTCCGGACTATCCTTCTCCCAAAAAGGAAGCGCACTTGACACGTTACATCGTACGCCGCTTGTTGCAGGCTGTCCCTCTGTTGTTCGTCATTAGCATCGTGGTCTTTTTGTTGATGATGAATATGGGTGACCCGATAGCGACCATGGGCGGGCGCTCAGCCACCCGACCCGCTGATCGCCTGCGCTTGAAGAAGCAGTTGGGTTTGGACAAACCCCTCTACGTCCAATACCTGTATTGGTTGGTCGGCAACGATTGGGCCAAGGTGGACATGGACGATGACGGAATTGCGGAGACGCCGGGTCGTCGCAAAGGGGTATTGCGCGGCGATTTTGGCACCTCCCTGGTGAACCGGGGCAAGCCAGTGCTCAAGTTGATCGGAGAGCGCCTGCCGAACACGTTGATCCTGATGCTGGCGGCGGAAGCGGTGATTATCCTGGGCTCGCTCCTGGTCGGGATTTACTCCGCCTTGCGCCAATATTCCACCCTCGACCACCTGATGACGGGCATCCTCTTCGTCGGTTATTCCATGCCGATCTTCTTCGTGGCGCTCTTATCCATGTACCTCTTTGCCGTACTGTTCAAGCGCTGGGGATTGCCCTACCTGCCGACGGTGGGCATGTTCGACCCCAAAGTAGGCAAGACCGCCAGCCAGGTGTTGCTGCACATGGTGCTGCCGGTGTTGAGCATTTCGTTGATCAGTTTTGCAGCGTATAGCCGCTATATCCGCAGCACGATGCTGGAAGTGCTTAGCCAGGATTACATACGCACAGCCAAATCCAAAGGCTTGCCGCGCCGGGAAATCGTCTTCATCCACGCCTTGAAGAACGCCTCGCTGCCAATCGTGACAGTGATTGGGCTCGACCTGCCCTTGCTCCTGGGTGGGGCGGTGGTGACGGAGCGCATCTTCGCCTGGCCGGGGATGGGGAGGTTGTTCCTGGACCACGTCTCGCGCGCCGACCTGCCGGTCGTGATGGGCATCATCATGCTGATTGCGGTAGCAGTTGTGGTGTTTCAAATCATCACCGACGTCACCTATGCCTGGCTCGACCCACGCATACGCTACGATTAACCAGGAAAAAGGACCATGGCTGAAAGCGCACTTCCCCCGGCAACGATCGGCACGCTGCTGCCCGACGAGCTCGAAGCTCCTCCACTCAGCCTGAGCCAGCTCGCCTGGCGTCGCTTCCGCCGCCATAAGATGGCCATGTTTGGCGCAGCGATGCTGTTCATCTTGTTCTTGTATTCTTTTGGCGGGGCGTTCCTCGTCAGCGAAAGCTTCGCCAACTTCACCAACACTCCCTTGCGCCTCACCCCCCCCTCCCTGGAGCACCCCTTTGGCACCGACACCGTGGGCAGGGATCTGCTCGCCCGGACAATTTACGGCGGGCAAATCTCTTTGATCATTGGTTTGACGGCGGTGCTCATCGAGCTATTCGCCGGCATTATTATTGGGGCGCTGGCCGGCTATTACGGTGGCATCATCGACAGCATCCTGATGCGCATCACCGAGGCGATGTTGAACATCCCCGAAATCTTCCTTCTGCTGGTGATGGCGAAATTCTTCGGCGGCCGGATTTCAAACATCCAATTTCTTGGGCGCACCTTCAGCGGCAGCGTGGTGGTCATCGTGGTGATCATCGGCTTGACGAGCTGGATGTACCTGGCGCGCATCGTGCGCGCCGAATTCTTATCCATCAAGGAAAACGAATTCATCCTGGCTGCCCGGGCGACGGGGACACGCAACTTGGAAATCATCTTTCGCCACATCTTGCCCAACAGCATCGCGCCCATCGTGGTAGCCGGGACGCTCGGCGTGGCCAACGCCATCCTGGCGGAAGCCTACATCAGCTTCCTCGGCTTGGGCGTCCAGCCGCCCACCGCCACCTGGGGGAATATGCTGGATGGGGCGAATAATTACCTCGAGTCAGCCCCCTGGTTGTGGTTCTTCCCAGGCCTGCTGATCTTGCTCACCGTCTTGAGCATCAACTTCCTCGGCGATGGCCTGCGGGACGCCCTGGATCCGCGCAGCCGCACAGTATGACGAGCTTCAAGGATACACACATGGATGCCTTGCTCGACGTCAAGGATTTGCGCACCCAATTCCACACTCCTGAAGGTAACGTCTACGCGGTCAACGGCATCTCGTTTGGGGTAAAGGCGGGGGAGACCCTGGCGGTTGTAGGCGAAAGCGGGTGTGGCAAATCGGTCAGCATGTTGTCCATCCTGCGCCTGATACCCATCCCTCCGGGCGAGATCGTCTCCGGAGTGGCGAACTATTGGGGCCGTGATTTGCTTACCCTATCCGAAGACGAGTTGGAAGATATCCGCGGCAGGGAAATCGCCATGATCTTCCAGGACCCGATGACCAGTCTCAATCCGGTGCTGACCATTGGGAAGCAAATTACGGAGACGCTGGTTGCGCACACCAACATGGGTTCTCAGGCGGCATATGAGGAAGCTGCCGGATTGCTCGAGCGGGTGGGCATACCTGATTGCGCCCGGCGCCTGAATGATTATCCGCACCAGTTCTCAGGCGGGATGCGCCAGCGGGTGATGATCGCCATGGCGCTGGCCTGCAACCCCAGCTTGCTGATAGCGGACGAGCCCACCACCGCCCTGGACGTCACCATTCAAGCGCAAATCGTCGAGCTGATGATCCAGTTACGCGAAAAGATGGAGATGGCCATCATCTGGATCACCCACGACCTGGGCGTGGTGGCGGGATTGGCCGACCGGGTAAACGTGATGTACGCCGGCTTCATCGTCGAGGAAGCGTCGGTGTTCGACATCTTCGAAACTCCCCGACACCCCTACACGCTGGCCTTGCTCGAGGCACTGCCACGCGTGGACCGGCGCCGGGAGAAGCGGCTGAAATCGATTCCCGGCGCCCCGCCTAACCTGCTGGTGAAACCGCATGGCTGTGCCTTTGCGCCGCGCTGCGAGTTTGCATTGGCGCAATGCTGGGAGGAAAACCCCACGCTGCGCCCGGTTGGCCAGGATCACCGCATCGCCTGCTGGGTTGACGTTTCGACTGGAAAACCACAATGAACCACACCGCATGCCTGGTCCAGGTATCTGGTTTAGTCAAACACTTTCCCATCACTAAAGGCCTGGTCGTCCAACGCACGGTTGGCGCAGTACGGGCGGTGGACGGCATCACCTTCGACATTGCCCGCGGCGAAACCCTGGGCCTGGTGGGCGAATCGGGCTGCGGTAAGACGACTGCCGGGCGCACCGTCCTCGGCCTGTACCCGGCCACACAGGGCTCCATCCGTATCGATAGTCATTCCGTCAGGGAGGCCAGGGGTGACGAGATGATGGCTATCCGGCGCAAGGCGCAGATGATCTTCCAGGACCCCTACGCCTCGCTCAATCCGCGCTGGACGGTGAACGCTATCATCAGCGAGCCGTTGCGGGTGCACCGTCTGGCGAAGACGCAGAAAGAGCGCAACGAGCGCGTCATGGAGCTGCTCAACCTGGTGGGGCTCAGCGGGCGGTTGTACAATCGCTTTCCCCACGAGTTCTCCGGCGGGCAGCGCCAGCGCATTGGTGTGGCGCGCGCCCTGGCCTCCAACCCGTTGTTCATCGTCTGCGACGAGCCCATCTCGGCGCTGGATGTATCCATCCAGGCCCAGGTGGTGAATCTGCTCGAAGACTTGCAGGACAAGTTTGGTCTGACGTATCTGTTCATCGCCCACGACCTGAGCATGGTCAGGCATATCTGCGACAGGGTGGCGGTGATGTACCTGGGTGTGCTGGCTGAAATGGCGGAGCGGAACGAGTTGTACGAGAATCCTCTACACCCCTATACCCAGGCGTTGCTATCTGCGGTGCCCATACCCGACCCGCGCAAAGACCGGGCGCGCAAGCGCATGATCTTATCCGGGGACGTGCCCAGCCCGATCAACCCGCCCGGCGGTTGCCGCTTTCACCCGCGCTGCTTCCTGGC
>JAQUAE010000050.1 GCA_028687395.1 Anaerolineales bacterium
TCCGGCGGCAGCACTTTCGCCACCGGCACCGTGCTTAAAATCCCCCAGTCCGGGCGACCCTTCCCCGGCAAGCGCGCCCTCAAGTCGCACCCCACCACCTACACCGTGGGCTCCGGGGACACGATCTACACCATCGCCTGCGAGTTTGGCGACGTCTCGCCCAACATGATCGCCCTGGCGAACGGCTTGAAACCACCCTACAAACTCAGCGCCGGGCAAAAACTGCACATACCCTGAGCGTATCATCGCAGCGCTCACCATTGGGGAGTAACCGGGTGCTCCCACTCGGTTACTCTTTATTATTTTAGGACTTACACAGTTGGGGGGGGAGGATCACGCTCAACTGGGTAACTTCTATATTTATTGGCAAAGAGGCCGCGCAATGCAAACCGAGACCCTCCGATCCGAAGTGATCCACCAAGGCCGGGCGTTCAGCGTACGCCAGGACGAAATCCGCCTGCCCAATGGACTGACCACCCAGCTCGATATCGTCGTGCACAGCGGCGCGGCGGCCTTGCTGCCCATTGACGCCGAGGGTATGATCTGGTTCATTCGCCAGTACCGCCACGCCGCAGGAGGCGTGCTCCTGGAGCTGCCAGCAGGCACCCTCGAAGCAGGTGAGGACCCGGAGGTCTGCGCCCGCCGGGAAGTCCGCGAGGAGATCGGCATGGCTGCCGGCCGGCTTGAAAAGCTCGGCGAGTTCTACATGGCTCCCGGTTATTCGACCGAATACCTTTACGTTTACCTGGCCAGCGAGCTGAGCAAAGACCCCCTCCCCGGCGACGACGACGAGCTGATCGTGGTCGAGCGCATCCCCGCTCCCCAGGCTTACGCCATGGCTGCCGCCGGGGAAATCCGCGATGCAAAAACCCTCGCCACGATGCTGCTGGCGAGGGCTCATCTGAAAGTCTGACCCGATGGGCGTTTAATCCGGATACAGGTGCCTGGGGCGGCGCCCCTCGGCGCTGGCCGGCTGGTTTTGCCGGCGGCGCGCCGCGCCCCGCCTGGCTTCCGGATGCAACAATGTGTTCAACCAGGTGATCGCCCGCGAATCGTAATCTCGGCGCCCACACAAGTCGCACACCCAGGCCGGGAAGTTCGGCACGGTGATCAGCTCTTCGTTCAACCAGGTAAAATAGGTCAGGTATTCCAGGTGCATCACCCCGGATTGGCACTCCGGGCAGGGGGTGAGGATCACCTCTTCTTCAGGTTCGGGGGGTTGGTTTTCGTCCATTGCGCGTATTATACCCCGTTCAGGCCAACGCCTCTTGCAGGATGCGCACCCCGGAGCTGGTGCCGATGCGCGCGGCGCCAGCGCGTATCATCCCCAGCGCGTCGCTATAGCTGCGGATGCCGCCCGCCGCTTTCACCTTCAGCGCCCCTGCAACCACCCGCGCCATCAAGGCCACGTCCTCGACCGTGGCGCCACCCGCTCCGAAGCCGGTGGAGGTCTTGACGAAATCCGCGCCGGCCTCCTTGCTCAGCAGGCAGGCGATCACTTTCTCGCGTAAGGTCAAGGCAGCCGTCTCCAGGATCACCTTGACGATCGCCCCCTGGTTGTGAGCCACCTGCACCACGCCTTGAATATCGTTGAGCACCTGCCCGTAGGCTTCGCCCTTCAGGGCGCCGATGGCCATCACCATGTCGATCTCCGTTGCGCCTGCTTCCAGGCAGGCCAGCGCCTCGAAGGCCTTCTGCGTCGCCATGCTGGCGCCCAATGGAAACCCCACTACCGCGCACAGCTTTACCCCGCTGCTCTCCAGCAGCCCGCGCGCCAGCGGCAGGTACACCGGGTTGACGCACACCGCGGCAAAGCGGTGCTGCCGGGCTTCCTGGCACAGGCTCTTCACCTGCTCGGCGGTTGCCTCGGGCTTGAGCAGGGTGTGGTCGATGTAGGCGGCGATCTGCTCGCCGCGCGGCTCCTGCGGAGTGCTCACCAACGGCGGGAGTTCCTGCACGTACTTATCCGCCAGGTCGAGCAATGCACCCAAATCCATTTTCTATCACTCCCTTCTACGGCGCGGCTATTGCCGTGTCCAGGTGATCGATCAGCCCCCAGCGTTGCGGAGGCCAGTACACCACGATAGCCTTCCCCACCACGTACTCCAGGGGCACCGGCCCCCAGGCGTGCGAGTCAGAGGAGTTATTGCGGTTATCTCCCAGGACGAAAAGCGATTTCTCCGGCACCACCCAGTTCGCCTGGTAATTGGGCGCGGAGGCGATGTACGGCTCGTCCAGGAGCTGGCCGTTCACCCATACCTGACCATCGCGAATCTCCACCCGGTCGTTGGGCAGGCCAATGACGCGCTTGATGTACTCCTGCTGCGGGTTGCGCGGGTAGCGGAAGATGATCACATCCCCGATCGCCGGGGCGCCGAACTTATAAGCCAGCTTGTTCACGATCACGTATTCCCCGGTGTGCAGGGTTGGTTCCATGCTCTGCCCGTCCACGCGGATACGGGCGGAGATGGCATTGATCCCAAAGAACAATATTGCCGAAAGCAGAAGCGTCTCCAGCACGTCAGCCAGGAAGCGGAAGGCTTTCGAGCGCTTACCCTCTTCGACAGGCTGTATGGGGTACGGTTCTGGCGTGTTGTCTATCAAATCTACCTCCAAATGCGTCGCAACATTATAAGGCCGGTTGAGTCCGGCTACAAGGGCAGGAGAGGTTAAGTTTTTGTTAGTTAGGACTTACGCAGTTGGGGGGGTCAATCCGCCTGCCGACGGGGGCGCAGCACCAGCCGCAACGGAGTGCCCAGGAAGGGATACACCGCGCGGATGCGATTCTCCAGGTAGCGCAGGTAGCTGAAATGCGCCAGTTGCGGATCGTTGACGTAAATCAGGAACGTGGGCGGATCGTTACGCACCTGGGTGGCATAGTAGATGCGCAACTGCCGGCCAGCCCTGGAGGGCGAGGGGTGTTGGTCCTGAGCGCCTTGCAGGATCTGGTTGAGCTGCGAGGTGCTCAGGCGCACCAGGCGCTCCTCCTGCACCTGCAGCGCCGTAGGCAGCACCCGCTCCACGCGCTGGCCGGTCTTGGCCGAGATGAACAACACCGGCACGTAATCCAGGAATTTCAACTCCTGGCGCACGTGCTGTGTGTACGCCTCCATGGTGTATGAATCCTTGGGGACGGCGTCCCACTTGTTGACCACGACCACGACGCTCTTCCAGGAATCCAGGATGTAGCCTGCGATGTGAGCGTCCTGGGCAGTGATGCCACTGGTGGCGTCGATGAGCAGCAGGGAGACATCGGCGCGTTCGATAGCCCGCATCGAGCGCATCACGCTGTACTTCTCCACGCCGGGATCGATCTTGCCCCTGCGGCGGATACCAGCCGTGTCGATCAGGGTGATTGGCAGGTCCTGGTAGACCATGTGGGTGTCGATGGCGTCTCGCGTGGTGCCAGGAATCGGGCTGACGATCGCCCGCTCCTCGCCCAGCAGCCGGTTGAGCAGGCTGGACTTGCCCACGTTGGGCTTGCCCACGATGGCGATCTTGACCGATTCGTCCTCCTGCTCCTCGCCGCGCGAAACGAAGGTCGCCACCAGCACATCCAGCAGGTCTCCGGTGCCGGTGCCATGCAGCGCTGAGATGGCATACGGCTCGCCGATGCCCAGCTCATAGAACTGCAACGCCTCCGTCCGCCGTGCGGCGCTATCCGCTTTGTTAACCACCAGGAGCACTGGCGGCCAGCGCTGGCCGTCTCGTTCGACCTGCTTGCGGCGCAGGATTTCCGCCACCTCGCGGTCGGCGGAGGTGATACCATGCTCGGCGTCCACCACGAACAAGATGGCGTCCGCCTCCTGGATGGCCATTTCGGCCTGCTGGCGGATCTCCTTGATGAAATCTGCCGAGCCGATGGAGAGCGGCTGCCGCGCTTTGCCCATCGTCGCCGGCGTGGGATCGATACCCCCGGTGTCCACCAGGTCGAAGAGCACACCGCCCCACTCCACCTCGGTCACAATGCGGTCGCGCGTCGTTCCAGGGACGTCATCCACGACCGCCAGGCGCTCTTCCGCCAGGCGGTTGAACAGCGTGCTTTTGCCCACGTTAGGGCGACCGACCAACACAACCACAGGTTTGGGCATCTCAATAGCTCACGGCAAGGGGGTCGGGGAGGGCGTGATAGCCGGTTGGGTGGCCGTACCTGGGCGCGGCGTCTGGGCATAGGTGATCTTAACCTCCACGCTTTCGGGCAGGATGGAAGCCACGCTCACCTGGCCGGGAAGCAGGTCGACGCTCAGCGTCACCTGATGAGTGCCCACGCCTAATCCGCTCAAATCCAACGAGACGCGAATCCCGCCCGGCTTCAGGTTGTTCAATATCGGCAGCGGGCCGGTGATGAGCACGTCCACTTTGTCCGGCGAGACGCTGGCGCTCAGCTCGGGCGGCAGCCCAACCACCTCCACCGGCAGTGAGATCGGCAGGCTGCCCTCCAGGGAGGCGATCGACAGCCTCACCAGCACGCTCTCCTCCCCCGCCAGGGTCACCCCCACCGGAAGGTCCAGGTTGGCGCGGATATCGACGTCGTCGTTCATATCGGTGAGGTCCACCGGTTCGGTCTCCACGAACCCGGGCAGGGCGTTCACCACCTCCGGGTTGCTCGAGAAGACGGTCACGTTCGGTGGGGTGACGGTGATGTTGGTCAACCAGTAGCCCTCCGCCACCTGCCCGGAGGTGACCACCTTCACCACCACGTTGCGATAGCCGCCCAGCAGGTGAATGTCCTGGCGCACCGAGACGGTGGGCGGGCTCAAGATCACCCCCTCCACCACGCCGTCGTCGCTCGAGACTGCAATCACCGGCACCTCCCTGGTCACAGAATCGCTCAGCCCCGATATCTCCAGCCTGGCCACCACCGCTTCGACCTGGGAAACCCGCGATTGCGGCCCGGAAACGGTCACCCGGTTGGGCATGCTGGAAGCCACCCCCTTGCGGTAGCCCAGGGTGGGCTCGCCGCTCAGCTCCAGGCGCACGGCAAAATCGCGCACCTGCAACGGCTCCAGGGTGAGCTTCAACTCCGCCGGCTCACTGCGCGTCACCTGGTGGGGGGTCAGGCCCACCTGCACCTTGACCGGCAGGGTGTAGCTTCCCGCCTTCAAACCGGAGAGATCGACCCACGCTCGCACCAGATCGGGGTCGGTATTCAGCTTGGCCCAAATCGAGCGCGGCGCTTTAATGGTCACCCGCACCGTACTGGGAACCTGGTTCGCAGTTACGAAGTTGGCGTCCTGGCCGATGACCTCCAACGCCACCGGTTTCGGGTAGAGCAGCTCCTCGTTCGGGTCGGCAGCCACCACTGCAGACACCCAGACCACCACCGCCAGGATGAAAGCTGTGAGCAGAGGGGCCAGATTGCGGGTCAACCAGCGAAAGAGCCTGGCGAACATGCTAGCGTGCCTCCCAATCCTTGGATCCGCGGTATCCGAAGAGGCGCAGGAAGTAGTCCAGCGGGCGTTTGTGCATCTCCCCCTGGCGGAAGAAGGCGCTCAGGATGCCCTCCAGGCGCTCGGCGTCCAGGCGGCGAATCATCTTGCCGGCGTGGACGATCGACACGTAGCCCGTCTCCTCCGAGACGACCACCGCCACCGCGTCGGACACCTCCGAGATGCCCAGCGCAGCACGATGGCGCAGACCCATTTGCCGGTCGGCGGTGTGGGCAAGCACCCCGCTGGCGGAGAGGGGCAAGACGCACGCCGCCGCCACCAGGCGCGAATCGGAGATGATTACCGCCCCGTCGTGCAGCGGCGTATTGGGGTAGAACACCTGCAGGAGCAACTCCGAGGTCACCTGGGCGTTCATCATCACCCCGGTGCGCACGTAATCCTCCAGGTTCTCCAGGCGCTGCAGCACGATCAACGCCCCGTGCTTGCGCTCCGAGAGCCGGGACACCGCCTTGATCACCGCCGAAATCGTCTCCTGCGCCGAGGAGACCGGCGGGTTGCCCGGTAACACTGACCCGGCTCGACCTAAACGCTCCAGCGTACGCCGGATTTCCGGGGCGAAGATCACCGGGATGGCCAGCAGCATGGCTGGTAGCGTATTGCGCACCAGCCAGGAGAAAGCTGGCAGCACCTCCAGGCTGGCCAGCAGGCTGATCAGCACGATCAGGAACAGCGCCCCGCGCAGCAGCACGATAGCTTGCGTGTCGCGCAGAAACTGCAGCAACAGGAAGAACACCAGCGTCACCAGGAACAGGTCGATGACGTCCAGCCAGGTCAATCGCTGAAAGATGAAGACGATATTATCGAGAAAGCGGGTGATGATCTCTAACACCGCAGTACTCCACGCCTCAGAACGCCTCTCCAAAACCACCGACCTGACGTCGTCCGCCCACCCATCAGGTAGGTCAGCCTTGCGCTCAAACCAGAGTTCACACCGGCTTCAAGACCCGGTCAGCGCGCAGTTGTTTCACGCGCATCACCGACCCGGCGGGCATCGATTCCAGCGCGGCTTCCTGCCAGGCGCGCACGCCCAGGTCTTTCACCGAGGTTTCCTTGTAGCCCAGCTCATCCCACAGCCCCTTGAGCAGAGCCATTTCCGGGGTCAGGAACAACAGCGCCACCTCACATTGCAGGTCGCGCGATTCCCGCTCCACCTCGTTCAATAACGCTCGCAACCCCTTTTCGAAGGACACACCGTCCTGGATAATCACGCTGTCCAGCCGCGCTACCAGATTCTCGACCTGCCAGCCGGCCATGCCCACCAGGCGGTCGCCGTCGTACAAGAGCAGGAAAGCCTTCTCGCTTAAGGCAGCCATCACCTCCGCCTCGCTCCAATATGCCCTTCCTCCCGTGACCTGGTGGGAAACGAACTCGGCGATCTGCCCCACCTGGCCCGGCCGGGCGCGCTCCACGCTCAAACGGCCGGCTGCGCGCACCGCCTCCGTGGTTGCGCCGGCCTCGCTCTCTGGAAAGAGGCGGTTCCACGCCGTCGTCACCTGCGACCAGGTCTCGTCGAAGGTGCCTTCGTTGCGGATCACCACATCAGCCGCTCGCATCTTCTCTTCGTGAGGGCTTTGCACTGCCAGCCTCTGCTGGGCGGCCGCCTCACTCATGCCGCGCTTGCGCCTCAAGCGCTCGATTTGTATCTCTTGCGAAGCATAGGTCACCCAGATCGAATCGCAGGCCACCCGCAATGGAGATTCGAGCAGCTTGATCGCCTCGATGACGATCACTTTTTGCGGCGCCCGGCGCACCAGGAGGTCGACGGCTTGCCTGACCAGGGGATGCACGATGCCCTCCAGGCGAGAGAGCGCCTCCCCATCCGCGAAGACCACCTTGGCCAGGCGGGAACGGTCGATTTGCCCGTCCTCGGTGAGAATCCAGGAGCCAAAGGCGTCGATTACCGCCTGGTGCGCCGGGGCGCCCTTGGCGATGGCGCGGTGGCCCAGGGCGTCGGCGTCGATGCCATACGCGCCGAGGTGCTCGAGCATGCGCCGGACGACGCTCTTGCCCGTGGCAATATTGCCGGTCAGCCCGATGACGACCTTCCCCGGCCAGGCGCTCATGGAATCTCCCGTGTGTGCATGCTCACATCCTATCCCATTTTAGCCGGGGGAGGGGAGAATGTCAAAGGTAATGGAAGGAGGGTCGAGCGTTTCTCCTCGCCTGGGGATTCTCGCCGGGGGGTCAGCCGACCGGAGTCGTGGAAGTGGGGAGTGTCAACCCTGCAAGCGCTTCGCCAGACGAGGGTCGAGCAAGTCCCGCAAGCCGTCGCCGAGCATGTTGAAGCCCAGCACCACCAGCATCAGGGAGATACCCGGGAAGAAGGTCAGGTGTGGCGCGTTGAAGATGTTCTTATACTCCTGCCCGACCATCAACCCCCATTCCGGCGTGGGGTGCTGGGCGCCCAACCCCAGGAATGAGAGCGCGGCTGCGTCCAGTATTGCTGTCGCCACCCCCAGCGTGCCCTGAACGATCAGCGGGGTGAGCGAGTTGGGCAGGATGTGGTGCAGCATCAGGTAGTAATCGCTGGCGCCAAGGGCGACCGAGGCTGAAACGTAATCCAGTTCTTTGATCAGGATCACGCTGGCCCTCGTGACGCGGGCGTAGGCTGGAATCGAAACGATACCAATCGCCAGCAAGGCATTGATAAGACCCGGGCCGAGCACGGTCACGATGGCGATTGCCAGCAGCAGGCTGGGAAAAGCCAGCAGCACGTCCAGGGCGCGCATCACCGTGTTATCCAGCCATCCGCCCAGGTAGCCACTGAGCAAACCCAGCGTGGTGCCCACCAGGATGGCGAAACTGACTGTGGTGAAACCAATGATCAGAGAGAGGCGCGCCCCAAAGAGCACCCGGCTGAAGACATCGCGCACGTTGCCATCGATGCCGAAGAGGTGTTGCGGGTGTTCCTGGGGACATCCCAGCAAGTGGATGCAGGGCGCTTCGCGCTTCTTAACCTGCTCGATGCCGATCAGCGGTTTTTCAGGGTCGTAGGGAGCGAGCAGCGGGGCAAAGATGGCGATCAGGGTCAGGGTGAACAGGATGACCATCCCCACCACCGCTGAACGGTTGCGAAACAGACGCCGCACGAGCAGCTTTGCCCTATTCACTTCGACCGGCACCAGGATTTTTTCAAGCTGAAGGTCAGCAGGTTGCATGGTTACCCCAATCGGATGCGCGGATCGAGGAAGGCGTAGAGCAGGTCCACGATCAGGTTAAGCGCCACATAGAAAACCGCCACGACCAGGGTGAAAGCCTGTACGACGGTGTAATCGCGTGCCGTGATGGCTTCGTAGAGCGAGCGCCCCACCCCCGGTAGGTTGAACACCGTTTCGGTGAGCACCGCCCCGCTCAACAGCCCGCCCAGCGATAGCCCGATGATGGTCACCACGGGAAGCAGAGCGTTGCGCAAGGCGTGGCGGAAGACCACCCTCGGCATGCGCAGCCCCTTGGCCCGCGCCGTGCGGATGTAGTCCAGACCGAGTACATCCAGGATGCTGGAGCGCGTCATGCGGGCGATGATGGACAG
>JAQUAE010000051.1 GCA_028687395.1 Anaerolineales bacterium
ATCCGCACCCCCACAGCCATCCCCGAACCGCGCAGCAGCATCGACGTGCAGCCCTCCGAGCTGCAAGGCGTGCAACTGCGCTTCTGGCATTTCTGGTCGGGGGAGACTAAAGCCACCCTGGACGAGATGGTGTCTGAATTCAACACTGCCAACGAGTGGGGTATCCGCGTCGACGCCCTTTACCAGGGCGGCGTCGACGATATGAACGAGAAGGTGCACCAGGCGTTCAACTCCGGCGAGATGCCTCATCTCGTCACTGGCTACGCCTTTCAAGCCCTGGACTGGCGCACCGTCCGCGACCTGTTCCTCGACCTGCAGGATTACCTCACCGACCCGATCTGGGGCTTCCCCCCGGATGAACTGGCCGATTTCTATCCTGTCTTTTGGTCATCCGACCTGGCAGGCAGCAAACGCCTGGGCGTCCCCGCCTTGCGTACCGCCCAGGTACTGTATTACAACCAGACATGGGCCCGGGAACTGGGTTACGACGCCCCACCCACCACCTTGGAAGGATTCCAGAAGCAGGCCTGCGCCGCCTCCCGGGCCTACGCCCAGGATGAGAACCCGGATAACGACGGCGCCGGTGGTTGGATCATCTCGACCAATTACTCCACCAGCCTGGCCTGGCTGTATGCTTTTCAAGCCGAGGTGATCGCCACAGATGGCAACAGCTACCGCTTCGACTCCGAACAGGTCAGGCAGGCTTTCCTCTTCCAGCGCAAACTCTTCGAGGACGGCTGCGCCTGGCAGAACCCCGAGCCGCAGTTCCAGGCGCAGTTTGCCCAGCGCAAGGGACTGTTAGCCACGGGCAGCCTGGCGGATATCCCCTTCGTTGCACGCGCTCTCGAGCAGGCTGGTAACCGGGACGAGTGGGCCGTCCTACCCTTCCCCGCTACCGATGGCGCGCCGCAGGTCAACGTGTACGGACCTTCGTACTACATTTTGCAGTCTACCCCTGCCGAGCAACTCGCCTCCTGGCTGTTCGTCCGCTGGATGCTCTCCCCCCAGAACCTGGCGCGTTTCGCCCAGGCCACCACCACCTTGCCGCTTTCCGCCTCCGCCCTGCAACTGGCTCGTGCCCAAGGCGACGCCCCGCCCCAGTGGCAGGCCGCCCTGGACTTGCTCCCCTATGCCAGGCACGAACCCAGCCTGCGTTCCTGGTTGACCGTACGTTGGATGCTGAGCGACGCCAATCGCCAGCTCTTCCAGTGGTATTTTACCCTCGAGCAGTTGCCTGCCACGGTGAGACTGCTCGACGACACCGCCAACGACATCCACGCCAAAATGAAATAATCGACCAGCGCCATTTTTATAAAGTTACGCAGTTGAGCGTGAAAGTGGGGGTTCCCCCCAACTGTGTAAGTCCTATCTTATCTCGCCGCTCGAACATCTATAGAGGAGGTCCGCATGTCCGCTTATGAAACCATCCTGGTGGAAACGCACGATCGGGTGGGATTGGTGCGTTTGAACCGCCCGGGCGCACTCAACGCTTTGAACAACCAGCTCCTGCGCGAGCTGATGGATGCCCTGGCAGCGTTCGACGCCGACCCGGCTATCGGCGTCATGGTGATCACCGGCAACGAGAAGGCTTTCGCCGCCGGCGCCGACATCAAGGAAATGGCCAGCGCCTCGGCGGTGGAGATGCTCCAGTGGGACAACATCTCCCAGTTCGACCACATCATGCGCCTGCGTAAACCGGTCATCGCCGCGGTCTCCGGTTACTGCCTGGGCGGGGGCAACGAGCTGGCCATGGCGTGCGACATGATCGTGGCATCGGAGAGCGCCCGCTTCGGCCAGCCCGAAATCAACCTGGGCGTCATCCCCGGCGCCGGCGGCACCCAGCGCCTGGCGCACTCCGTCGGCAAGGCAGTCGCCATGGAGATGGTGCTCAACAACCGCACCCTGACCGCCGAGGAGGCCTTGCGCCTGGGCCTGGTGAACCGCGTCGTCCCGGTCGAACGCTGCCTGGACGAGGCCCTGGCTCTGGCGGCTGAGATTGCCGCCCGCGCCCCACTTGCCATCCGCATGGCCAAAGAAGCCATCAACCAGGCCTTCGACTCCTTCCTCGCCGATGGCCTGGCCGATGAGCGCCGTCGCTTCTACATGCTCTTCGCCACCCAGGACCAAAAAGAAGGCATGGCGGCCTTCATCGATAAACGCAAAGCCCAGTGGAAGGGGAGTTAGTCTCGCCTTTCGACTGACCGCTGATCGGTTTGAAGCGGGGGGTTAGTCCTCCGCGACCGGGAAGGTAATCGTGAAGGCGCTGCCTTGCCCCAGTTCGCTGGTCACGCTGATCGTCCCCCCGTGCGCATCCACGATGGATTTGGCAATCGGCAAGCCGAGGCCAGTGCCGCTCGGCGGGCTGTAGCGCGGGCGCGTCGCCTCTACCCGGTAGAAGCGCTCGAAGACGCGCTCCAGGTGCGCCGGTGGGATGCCGAAGCCGGTGTCCTTTACCGTCAACAGCAGCGTTTTCCTGCCCTCGCCCGCCTTCAGGCCAACCTCCACCATCCCCCCGCCCGGGGTGTACTTGATGGCGTTGTCGATCAGGTTGAAGAGCATGCGCCGCAGTTGCTCCTCCACTCCCAGCAGCCCAGGCAGGCCCGCCTCGATCTCCTCCTTCAGGCTCAGCCTGGCGCGCTCGGCGCGCGTCCGTAAGCTGTCGCACACCTCCCCTACGATCAACCCCAGGTTGACCCGGCTCATCATCTCCGGCGCCACGCCGACCTCGATGCGCGACAGGTCCAGCAAGTCCTCCACCATCTTGCTCAGCCGGTCCACCTCGCTCTCGATATCCCCCAGAAACCGTTCGGCCACTTCACCTTCCTCCAGCGCCCCATTGCGCAGCGCTTCGACGCGCAGCTTGAGGATGGTCAACGGCGTGCGCAATTCGTGGCTGGCGTTGGCGATGAAGCTGCGCAGCTCCTTCAAGTCGTTCTGCTCCTGGATGGTAAGCTGGTTGATCGCTTCCACCAGGCGCTTCAGCTCCTCCGGCGGATTGGCTCCCACCAGGGAGAGGGGCGTCTTGCGCAGGGGCGGCTGCGCCTGGATATCCTGCGCCAGCCGCCTGAAGGGGCGCGACTGCCTGCCTGCCAGGGCATAAGACATGCCCGCACTCACCCCCAGCGCCAGCGCGGCAACCGCCAGGTAAACCCAGAAGGCGCACCAGAACTCCCCCGACCCGGCTTGCAGCGGTCCCTCCACCTGCACGATGCCGTATACTTGCTCGCCCACTTTGACTAGCGCCGTGGCAGCAACCACGCGCCGCCCATCCACAGCCTTGCGCCGCGCTTCGCTTTCGCCGTTCTCGCTATTCAGCGCCTGCCAGATTTCAGGGTGTGTCTCAGGGGTAGCTTTCTCGAGTGGGAGGCCTGCGCTGGCGGCCAGCGCTGCGCCATCCGCCAAGTACAGGCGGTAGCTGAAGCCCGCCCGTGCCTCCACCAGCCCGTCCAGCAGCGCGGTAACCTCCTCCAGTTCCCCCTGCCCGGTGACGAACTTCACCAGCGGCGCCTGCGCCAGGCGGCTGGCGGCCTGCGCTAGCTCCCGAACCGCGCTGCTCACCTGCCGGGAGCTAAGCTGCAGGAACAAGGCGCCCCCTGCAGCGGCGACCAGTAAGATGCCGCAAAATGCAATCCCAAGTGTGGAGAGGAACAGGCGGGAGCTCAGGTTTCTGGTGAGCGCCCAACCCTTCCCACCCCTCATGCCAGCTCCTCGGGCCCTGCAAAGCGGTAGCCGTGACCGCGCACCGTCTGGATGTACACCGGGCTGGCCGGGTCATCCTCGATCTTCAAGCGCAGCCAGCGAATGTGCACGTCCAAAGTGCGCGGGTCGCCGACCCAATCATCGCCCCACACCTGCGCCAGGAGTTCCTCGCGGCTCAGCGCCCTGCCCGCGTTGTTCATGAAGAAGGAGAGCAGGTCGAATTCGCGCGCCGAGAGGATCAGCTCCTTCCCTTCACGATGCACCCGCCGGGCGACGGCATCCAGGTTCAGCTTGCCCATCTCCAGCGATTTGGCGGGCGTCGCCTGGCGGTCGATCTCCACCCGGCGCAGGATGGCACGGATGCGCGCCAGCAATTCCCGAAAGGAGAATGGCTTGGATAGGTAGTCATCCGCTCCAACTTCCAACCCCAGCACGCGGTCGATCTCCTCGCCTCGCGCCGTGAGCATGATCACCGGCACATTGCTCTTGGTGCGCAGGCGCCGGCAAATCTCCAATCCACTCATACCAGGCAACAGGATGTCCAAAACCACCAGCTCCGGCTGAAAATCCTCGATCGCTTGCAACGCCATTGCGCCGTCGCCTACCGAGCTGACCTCAAACCCCTCCCGTTGCAAGCTGTAGGTAAGCGAATCGGTAATGAGCGGTTCATCGTCGACGATCATGATTCGGGTCATTCTTAACCTCCATCTCCCATGCGGGTTTTCAGCCCTGCGCCATTCGCTGGGACGAGCTACCGCGCGCCAGTTGGCTCAATGGGGTTGGTTTTCCTCTGAGTCGCCCCCCGCCCGGTGATTGTCCTCCGCCAGGGGTGGCAAACCGATGTCCACCTCTTCCTCCATGGTGATTTGGCCGCGCAGGAAAGCCCCCTCTTCGGTAGCAAATGCTGCGGTCACCACGTTGCCCCACACCCGGCCGGTGCTGCGTATCTCCACCTTTTCCGCAGTGATATTGCCCTTGACCGCGCCCGCCACGATGACCACGTTGGCGCGCAGGTGTTCACAGGTCACCCGACCGGTCTCCCCCACCACCAGCAACCCGCGAATGGCGATATCCCCATCGAAAGCTCCCTCGATGCGGATTCCGCCGCTGCCGCTCAACGCACCCTTCCAGGTGATGCCCGATCCCAACACCGAGGTGATGCGCTCGGTGGGCCCGGCCTGCTGCAATGATGGCAGCAGCGAATCCTCGCGTTTACGAAACATACCTCATTCCACTGTTTCTGTTATTCCAAGGACATTGTATCCCGAATCAACGAACAAGACCTCGCCAGTTACCTTGGCCGCCAGCGAGGAGCACAGGAACACCGCCGCCCCGCCTACGTCTTCGATGGTCACGTTCTCGTGCAGCGGCGCCAGTTCCGCAAAGCGGCGGTACATCGTTTTGAAGCCCGACACCCCTGCCGCAGCCAGCGTGCGAATCGGCCCCGCGGATATGGCGTTGACGCGCACCCCCTGCGGCCCCAGGTCGTACGCCAGGTAGCGCACCGAAGCCTCCAACGCCGCCTTGGCCACCCCCATCACGTTGTAATTAGGGGATACCTTTTCCGACCCGTAATAGGTTAGCGTGAGTAGTGCTCCGCCGGGACGCAGCATGGGCTGGAAAGCCCTCGCCAGCGCGGTGAAAGAGTACACGCTGATGTCCATCGCCAGGTGGAAGCCCGCCCGGCTGGTGTTGTAATAATGACCGCTCAGCTCATCCCGCTTCGCAAAGCCAATGGCGTGCACCAGGATGTCCACCTCGCCAAAGCGCTGCTGCGCCTTGTCGGCCACGCTGGCGATTTGGGCGTCGTCGCTGACGTCGCACGGCTCGACGAAGCTGCAGCCCACGCTTTCCGCCAGGGGCGTCACGCGCCTTTCCAGCGCCTCGCCTGCGTAGCTGATACCCAGGGCGGCGCCGTGCTCGTGGAATGCCTTAGTGATGCCCCAGGCGATCGAGCGTTCGTTCGCCAGGCCAAAGATCATTGCGGTCTTTCCCTCAAGCAGTCTCATTGCTCTCCTCCAACGTTAAGATGGTTTACCTGCATGCAACCTGCTGTTCCTCACACCCTGGCGCAGCCCCAGCGCCTCGCCCGGCCGTGCGTAGAAGCGCCAGGCGATGCTCTTCCAGGGTTCCGGCGTGGCGTTCAAACCCACCCTGGGGGAGGTGCAAATGTCCAACGACCGCTCCTCTCCTGTCGGCGGCGCCTCGACGCGCAGCGCCGCTCCCGGCGCGCACAGGTCGTACCCATTGAACGCCCGGTCGATGTGCAACGCCTGGCACACCTTGGCCGGGCCGTCCGTCCATCTCTCGGCGGGTTGTCTTCCCCGTCGCCTCGCCACCAGTTCCTTTCCCTCCGTGATCAGCACCGCCCGCACCAGCACCGCTGCCGGGAAGCCCTCCGCTTCGGTCACGAAATTGAGCATCCAGTGCATCCCGTAGGTGAAGTACACGTAGGCGTGCCCCGGCGGGCCGTACATCACCTGCGTCCGCGGCGTCCGCCCTGCCCTCGCGTGACAGGCCTGGTCCTCCTCGCCGCGATACGCCTCCGCCTCCAGGATTACCCCGCAGATGCGTTGGCCATCCTCCACCCGCGCCAGGCGCATGCCGATCAGCTCCCGAGCCACCTGGGGCGTCGGCCGGTCGAAAAACTCGCGCCGCAATTGCTCTCCATCTGGCACCGGGATATTGTACAATAAAACCAGCGCCTTGAATGGTATCCGCAATCCAGGCAGCCGCCTTGTGGTTGCGCTGTTTTTTGCTTAGGAGAAACCGATGAAATTACGCCCCGATCCCGGATTGACCTTCGACGACGTCCTCTTGGTTCCCCACCGCTCTCCCATCCGCAGTCGTTCTGCGGTAGATACCGCTACCACTCTGCTCCCCGGCGTCCAGCTCAAGATTCCCATCCTCAGCGCTAACATGGATACTGTCACCGAAGCCCCCATGGCGGTTGCCATCGCCCGGGCGGGCGGCGTGGGCGTCATCCACCGCTTCATGACCGCCGAGCGCCAGGCGGAGGCTGTCCGCCGCGTCAAGCGCGCCGAGAGCTTCGTGGTCGAACACCCCACCACCATCAGCCCGCAGGCCAGCCTCGAGGAGGCGCGGGGCAAGATGCTCGAGGCCGATATTGGCGGCCTGGTGGTCACCGACCAGGATGGCCGCCTGTTGGGCTTGCTTACCACGCGCGATATCCTCCTCGCCGCCGACCCCAGCGCCCCGGTCGAGAGCGTGATGACCCCTCGCCCGCGCCTGGTCGTCGCCCCCGCCAACGAGCGCCTGGATTCCGCCCGACTGGCCCTGCACGAGCACCGCATCGAGAAGCTGCCCCTGGTGGACGAGGATGACCGCGTCGTGGGCTTGATCACCGCCACTGACATCATCAAGCTCCAGGAGCACCCCAACGCCACCAAGGACTCCAAGGGACGCCTGCGCGTCGGCGCAGCTATCGGCGTGCGTACCCCCGACCTGCCCCGCGCCGAGATGTGCCTGCGTGAAGGCGCCGATTTCCTCGTGGTGGACATCGCCCATGGTCACGCCGACCATGTAAGCGTCATGGTCAGCCAGCTCAAGCGGGAATTTCCCCATACGCCCGTCATTGCCGGTAACGTCGCCACCCCGGACGGCGTGCGCTACCTGGCGCAGGCCGGCGCCGACGCGGTCAAGGTGGGTGTGGGTTCCGGCTCGATTTGCACCACGCGCATCATCACCGGCTTCGGCGTGCCCCAACTGACCGCCATCCTGGAGTGCGCTGAGGCCGGGCGCCAGCTTGGGATGCCGGTCATCGCTGATGGCGGCATCCGTAACTCCGGCGACCTGACCAAAGCCCTGGCAGCCGGTGCCAGCGCCGCCATGCTGGGTGCCCTGCTGGCCGGCACCGACGAGAGCCCCGGCCCCAGCGTTGTGCGCAACGGCCGCCAGTTCAAGGTCGTGCGCGGCATGGCCTCCCTGTCCGCCAACATCGCCCGCAAGGAGATCGAAAAGCTCGGCGAAATCGACCCGGATGAATGGGAGAGCGTCATCCCGGAAGGCGTCGAGGCCCTGGTGCCCTATCGCGGCCGGGTGGCGGACATCCTCTACCAGTTGGTGGGTGGCCTGCGCTCCGGGATGAGCTACGCCGGCGCTGAGACCCTCCCCCAGTTGTGGGAGAACGCCGAGTTTATCCGCATCACCCCAGCCGGGCAGCTCGAATCCGCCCCGCACGACGTGCAGGTGTTGTGAAGCGTATAATTTTACGTAAAGGGGGTTGAGCGCCTATTTCCCCAGGCGCTCGGGGAGCATGGCGCGCTGGAAGAGCGCGTCGCGCTCCAGGGCGAGTTGCAGCCCCTCGACCAGCGAGACGCGCGGCCGGTAGCCCAGCTTCTCCCGCGCCAGCGAAAGGTCGGCGCACATCCGCGAGACGCCCGGGTCGGTTTGGGGGTTGTAGACCACCTCCGAGTGGCTGCCGGTGACTTCCAAAACAAGGCGCACCAGCTCGCGCACTCGCGTTTCTGCCCCGCTGCCGATGTTGAGGATGCTGTGGCTGATGTTGGGAGCGGTTGCCGCGGCCACCATCGCCCGCACCACGTCATCCACGTAGACGTAATCCCGGGTCTGTTCGCCATTGCCGTGCACCACCAGTGTGCCACCGCGCACCGCCTGGCGCAGGAAGTTCGGGATCACCGGCGGGTGCGAGGCGGGCAGGCGCTGGCCGGGCCCGAAGGCGTTGAACACCCGCAGGCATACCGTCTCGATGCCCCACAGGTCGCCAATCGTGCGCACGTAGTACTCGGCGGCCAGCTTCGAGACCGCGTAGGGTGAGCGCGGGTTAGGCGTCGCGGCGACGCGCAACGGCTGTTCGCCCTGATCGCCGTATACCGCCCCGGATGAGATGAATACCACGCGCCCCACCCCCACGTCGCGCATCGCCTCCATCAGGCTCACCGTGCCGCCGACGTTGACCGCGTTGTATTCTCTCGGGTAGAGGACAGACTCCGGCACCGAAACCCGCGCTGCCAGGTGGTAGACGCAATCCACCTCCTGCAGCAGCGTCCACAATTTTGGCCGGTCGTTGACGTCTCCGCGGGTGAAATGAACGTCAGGGGAGAGGGCTTTAGGGTCACCTGTCGAAAGGTCATCCAGCCCTCGCACCTGATGGCCTTCCCTCGCAAGCTGGTTCGCCAGGGCGGAGCCCAGGAAACCCGCTGCGCCAGTAATCAAGAAGTTCATACTGCCCGTCATTATAGCAT
>JAQUAE010000052.1 GCA_028687395.1 Anaerolineales bacterium
GATGCCATAATCTTTACTACTGCCAGGTTACGTTGAACGCTTCGAGCGCGGCGGTTAATTTAGCCCGGGTTTCATCGCTGATGATGCGCTTCTGGGCAACGTCTTTGCCGATTTCGGGATCGGAAGCTTCGATGGATTTCAACAGATCCGCTTCCCAACGCTTCATTTGGTCCAGGGGGACCTTGTCCGTAAATCCCTGCGCACCGGCAAACAGGACGATCACCTGGTGCTCCAGCGACATCGGCTCGTACTGCGCCTGCTTCAGGATTTCCTGCAGGTGCAGGCCACGATTGAGCTGCGCCTGGGTAGATTTATCCAGATCGGAGCCGAACTGAGCGAAGGCAGCCAGCTCGCGGAAGGCAGCCATCTCCAGGCGCAGGCGGCCAGCCACCTGCTTCATCGCCTTGGTTTGGGCATCGCCGCCCACACGCGATACCGAGATGCCCACGTTCACCGCCGGGCGGATGCCAGCGTAGAACAGGTTGTTCTCCAGGTAAATCTGCCCATCGGTGATGGAAATGACGTTGGTAGGGATGTACGCCGAAACGTCACCCAACAGGGTTTCGATGATGGGCAAAGCAGTCAGCGAGCCGCCGCTGCCGGCAAGCTTGACCACGCGGTATTGGTCAGGTTTATCCATTGCCTTCAAGGCCTCACCCGCGTCGTGCGCGGCGCGCGGCCCGCCGTACTCCACGCCATCCACGGAGTCCTTCAGCTCCGCCTTCTCACCCTGAAAGGTGGGGGGGACGATGACGAAATGGTCCGCCAGGCGGGCGGCTCTCTCCAACAGGCGCGAGTGCAGATAAAAGACGTCACCCGGGTAGGCTTCACGCCCCGGAGGGCGTCGCAGGAGCAGGGATACCTGGCGATACGCCCAGGCGTGCTTGGAGAGATCGTCGTAGACCACCAGGGCATCTCGTCCGGTTTCCATGAACTCCTCGCCGATGGCGCAACCGGCGTAGGGGGCAATGTACTGCATGGCCGCGGATTCATCCGCGGAGGCGACGACAACCGTGGTGTACTCCATGGCCCCGAAGCGCTCCAACGTGGCGACCGTGCGCGCCACGGCAGCCTTCTTCTGCCCGATGGCCACGTATATACAATGCAGGTCCTTACCCTTTTGATTGATGATCGTATCGATGGCGATGGCTGTCTTGCCCGTCTGCCGGTCACCGATGATCAGCTCGCGTTGCCCGCGCCCAATGGGGATCATCGAGTCGATGGCTTTCAGTCCCGTTTGCACAGGGGTATCGACGTCCTTGCGCAGCACCACGCCGGGAGCGATGCGCTCGATAGGGCGATAGTGGTCGAATTTCAGCGGCCCCTTGCCGTCGATAGGCTGTCCCAAAGCGTTGACCACACGCCCGACCATGCCATCGCCAACTGGAACGGAGGCGATGCGTCCGGTGGAGCGCACCAGTGAGCCCTCCTCGATGTTGGCATACTCGCCCAGGATGATCACGCCCACCTGGCTGTCCTCCAGGTTGAAGGCTACCCCCATGACGCCGTTTTCGAATAGGACCAACTCTTGCGAGCGTACATCCGCTAGCCCGCGCACACGGGCGATGCCGTCCCCGGCTTCGATCACCGAACCGACGTCTCGTAATCCCATCTCCGGTTCGAAGGATTCGATTTGTTGCTTGAGGTCGGCGGTGATTTGATTAATCAGGTCGGACATGCTTCCTCCAGATAGGGAATTAGGAAAGACGTCAGGCGATTAGATCGTCAAATTGGCTACCTGGGCGGCGTCCAGCCGCTGGACCAGCGCCAGAACCAGATCCACTGCATATTGGTAATCGTCGTGGTGCAGGATGGCGCTGTGCGAGTGGATGTGGCGGGCTGCTACGCCGATGACCACCGTCGGGACTCCTGTGTCGTGCAGGTGGATGACCCCGCCATCCGTGGCGCCGCCTTCGACGTACGAAACTTGCATGGGGATGCCCTTTTCTTTGGCGACGTCCATCACCAGGTCGCGCAGCTTGAGGTTGGGAATCATGCGCGCATCGTAGATCAACACCGTGGGGCCCTTACCCAGCTTGACTGCCGTTTCCTCCGGCTTGATGCCAGGCACGTCGCCGGCGATGTCGGACTCGAGGATGATCGCAACGTCCGGATTGATCGCCCGCACGCTGGTGGTGGCACCGCGCAAACCGACTTCTTCCATAACTGTGGCTGCGCCGTAGACCGTGTTGGGGTGGGTTTGGGATTGGAGCTGCTCCAGGACCGAGATCATCACGGCCACGCCCACCCGGTCGTCGAAGGCCTTGGAAAGCCAGCTCTTGCCGTTGGCTAAGGCGACGAAATCGGCGCGCGGGATCACGGGGTCTCCCTGGCGCACGCCCGCCTCCTCGACCTCGGCCTTGCTCGTCGCGCCGATGTCGATGTACATGTCCTTCTTCTCGACCACCTTCTTGCGCTCCTCGGCCGAGAGCAGGTGCGGCGGCTTGGAGCCAATGACGCCGACCACGTCTCCCTTGCGGGTTTTTATGACCACCCGCTGGCCAAGCAGCACCTGGTCGAACCAGCCGCCGAGGGGAAGAAATTTGAGGAAGCCTTCATCGGTGATGTATTTCACCATGAAACCGATTTCGTCCATGTGACCGGCAAGCATCACCCGCGGGGCTGGCGCTGAGCCAGCTTTCTCGCAGATCAGGCTGCCGATTTTATCCTGGCTCAACTTGCCAAGCGGCTCGAAGTACTTGCGCACCACAGCTCGCACCGGCGTTTCGTAGCCGGGGATGCCATGCGCTTCGGTCAAATCTTTTAATAAATCAGCAGGAGAAATCATAAACAGTCCCTCTATGTCTGAAGTGGTGAAATGATACCTGAAAGGCGTGCTCCTGTCCAGTTATTCACAAACCAGACCCTCTCATGCGCCGCCATCAGGTGGTTTTTTCCGGATCCTGGCTCTTACCACCCTTACCAAGCTCGATGGAGCGTTCATAAGCCGCCCAGATGGCGCGCGAGATGGCAGTGCGAAAGCCAGCCTTCTCCAGGTAATACAACGCGGCTGCGGAAGTGCCGCCCGGCGAAGTCACCTCATTGCGCAGGCGAGCCAGGTGGACGGGATCGTCCCGCTTTTGGTAATAATCCACCGAGCCGCGCACCGTTTGGGCGACCAATTGCTCGGCAATGCGGCGAGGGAAGCCCAGGTGAACGCCGGCGTCGACCATTGCCTCCATAAACAAGAAGACGTATGCCGGCCCGGTGCCGGAAAGAGCGGTGGCCATATCCAGGTAGTTCTCCTCTTCGACGTACAGCTCGTCGCCGAGTGAATTGAGGATCTGGCGCGCCATCTCGCGCTGCGCCTGGCTGACCTGCGGGGAAGCCGTCCAGACGGTGATACCCTCACCAATCTGCGCCGGGGTATTGGGCATCGAGCGCACGATGATAGCGTGGTTCAAATTTTGGGCGATCTTTTCGATGGAGGCGCCGGCGACGATCGAGAGCACCAGAGCATCAGCTTTCAGCGAGCCGCGCACACCCGCCAGGACACGGTCGAGGCGCTGCGGCTTCACCGAGAGCACGACCACGTCGGCTTCCTGAGTGGCTTCAGCGTTTTGAGTCGTGATTTTCACTCCGTATTGCTGGCGCAGTTGATCCAGGCGCTCCTGGCGCGGTCCGGAGGTCACCATCCGCGCTGGCTCGATGACCTGCTGGCGAATCAACCCTGAAATCATGGCTTCGGCCATGACGCCTGGCCCGATGAAGGCAATATACTGTTGAGTGAACAAATCTTCCTCCGTTGGCGGTATTACCTGCTAACGGCACGACACACTACCTGAGTGCGTCGTAGCGTGGGTATTTTAACTACTAAATGGTCAAGGTTTTGTGAAGTACCTCAACGCCAGGCGCAAGCGCTCTTCGACCTCTTGAGGGGCATCCCTGGGGATCGATTGCAGCGCTGCCTGGGCTTCGATTACACTATACCCCAGGGAGGTCAACCCCACCAGCACTTCGCTATCCACGTCACTGAGCGCGGCCAGGGATTCGAGCCCACCCTCCACCGGGATGCGGTCGTGCAGGTGAAGGACGATTTTTTGGGCGGTTTTCTTGCCCACGCCCGGTACGCGGCTAAAGATATCCGCTTGCTCCTGGACAATCGCCCGGCGGATGGTCTCGGTGTTCAGTGCGGAAAGCACCGCCAAAGCCAGCCGGGGGCCGATCCCGCTCACCCCAAGCAGGAGCTCGAAGAAGCGGCGCTCCTCCTTGGTGTCGAACCCATACAGCGCCAGCAGCTCCTCGCGCACGATGAGCGTAGTATAGAGAAAAACTTGCTGTCCGGGGGAATAGCGGGCGCCGGTCGCGGAGGGCACGTGGACGCACAGCCCAATGCCTCCCAGCTCCACGATGAGAGCTTCTTCTTCCTTTTCAATCACTCGCCCGTTAAGAGTTGAGATCATGGCGTTCTTCTTTCTGGAGATTAAATCAAGAAGGCAATTCCACTCCCAGTACCCTGTTGTGCTGACCCTACCCCGTCATTAATGCTCTTCGTTCTCGCCGGCCTGGCGATAGGCGGAAAAGCTGCGCGCCGCGTGCAGGTGACAGATTGCCACAGCCAGGGCGTCGGCGGCGTCGTCCGGTTGGGGGATAGCCTCCAGGTCAAGAAGCATGCGCACCATGCTCTGCACCTGCCTCTTATCCGCCCCCCCATAACCGGTCACCGCCTGTTTGACCTCCATTGGCGTATACTCCGCGACCTTCACACCTGCTTGCGATAGCGCCAATAGGGCGACCCCTCTGGCGTGACCGACGTTCATCGCCGTGAGCACGTTGCGTTGGAAAAAAAGCTTTTCCACCGCCCCGCTTTCAGGACGGTGGAAACGCAATAAATCGCATAATCGCTGGTGCAACTCGAGCAGCCGGTCGGGAATGGCCTGGCTGGCCGGAGTCTGGATGACCCCGAATTCTACTAACGCCAGTTGGCCCTGCCCATCCTCACGTACCAGCCCATACCCGGTGATGGCGACGCCGGGATCGATGCCAATTACCACCATCGAGACTCAAACAGTCTCCAATTTCGCCATGGCTTCGTCGCTGATGCTCAGGTTGGAATAGACGGTGTAGACGTCATCCAGCTCCTCGAGCGCCTCGATCACTTTAACCACCTGGATGGTATCCTCCGGCGAGAGCTCGACTTCCATGTTGGGCAGCATGCGCAGCTCCGCTTCTTCCGGCTCGATATGGAGGGATTTCAGCATGTTGCTGATGTCTTTGAAGGATTCCACCGGGCCGATTATCTCGACCAGGTCGTTTTCGATGGTGACGTCACTCGCGCCAGCCTCGACGGCCAGCTCGAAAATCTGGTCAGGATCGCCATTATCCAGGGGAAACGAGAAATAGGCATTGCGCGTGAACTGCCAGGCGACTGAGCCCGCCTCGGCCATGCTGCCGCCAAAGCGGTTCAGGATGTGGCGAATCTCCGCCACAGCGCGATTACGGTTGTCGGTGATGCAGGAGATGATCAGGGCAATGCCATTCGGCGCGTACCCCTCGTAGTTGAGCTCTTCGAGCGCATTGCCTTCTTTCAATTCCCCGGTGCCACGCTTGATGGCGCGCTCGATGTTGTCTTTGGGCATGTTACTCGCCCGGGCTTTCTCTACCGCAAATTGCAAGCGGACGTTTGCACTGAGGTCCCCACCCCCTTCACGCGCCGCAAGGACGATTTCCCGCGCCAGGCGGGTGAAAAGTTGGCCACGCTTGGCGTCCGCCGCGCCCTTCTTGCGGCGTATAGTGGCCCAATGTGAATGACCGGACATAGGTGACTCCTGATTACAACGACGAAAAAGGGTTAATCTGGAAAATTATACCATCAGGGCAAAAACCGCATGGTAGGAGATTTTCCTATCAGTTCGTATATGGCTTTACGTTAATCCAATATCCCCGCCATTTGCGCGGGGATATCTGACTGCTGTTACACTTCCTCGCCGCGGATGAACGCTTCCGTCATCTCGCGAGCGACGTCGTCCCGGAATTGCTTGGGCGGCGTCTTCATGAAATAAGATGAAGGACCGATTATTGGCCCGGAGAAACCGCGGTCCAGAGCCAATTTGGCGCAGCGCACCGCGTCGATGATCACACCCGCGGAATTGGGCGAGTCCCACACCTCCAGCTTGGCTTCGACATTCAGAGGTACGTCCCCGAAGGTGGTGCCTTCCATGCGGATGTAGCACCATTTGCGGTCGCTCAGCCAGGGCACGTAATCGCTAGGCCCGACGTGTACATCCTCGCTGGGCAGGGCATAAGGCAACATGCTCGTCACCGCCCCGGTCTTGGAGATCTTCTTGGATTCCAGGCGGTCGCGCTCGAGCATATTCAGGAAATCGGTGTTGCCGCCGAAGTTGAGCTGGTAGGTACGGTCGACGCGCACGCCGCGATCGACGAAGAGGCGGGTGATGACGCGGTGCAGGATCGTCGCGCCCACCTGGCTCTTGACGTCGTCGCCGATAATGGGCAAACCCCGATCACGGAAGCGGTTGGCCCAGTAGTCCTGGCTGGCGATGAACACGGGGATGCCGTTCACGAAGGCGCAACCCGCGTCCAGGATTTGCTCGACGTACCACTTGGTGGCCATCTCCGAGCCGACTGGCAGGAAGTTGATGACCACGTCAGTATGGGTATCCTTCAGGATACCGATCAGGTCAGCGGTCGGGCCGGGCGCTTTCTTCACGATCTGAGACAGGTACTTCCCAAGCCCGTCGTGCGTCATACCGCGTGCCACCGGAACGCCGAGGGTGGGCACTTGCGCAAATTTATAGGTATTATTGGGAAAAGCGAAGATCGCTTCAGAGAGGTCCTTGCCCACTTTGGTATCGACGACGTCGAAGGCGGCGGTGAACTCGATGTCCCGAATGTGATAACCGCCCAGGTTCACGTGCATCAACCCCGGCACCTGATCGTCGCCCTTGGCGTCTTTGTAATATTGCACACCTTGAACCAGAGAAGAAGCGCAATTTCCCACACCGATGATCGCAACACGAACTTTGTTATTATCTGGCATGCATGTCTCCTTGAGGCTGAGCTTAGCCTAATTATACATAATTCATTGCAGGACGGACTTCGCCAGATGTGAGTGCGCACGCCTGGCGGTAGCTGTCTGTCTAATCTGCTTGTCAAAGCCTGGCGGGTAGATTATAATCCACAAGCTTCGGGGCGTGGCTCAGCCCGGCTAGAGCACACGGTTCGGGACCGTGAGGTCGGCGGTTCAAATCCGCCCGCCCCGACCTGTCAACGGGTTGTAAGTTGGAAAGTTACATGTAACAAGTAATATAGCACAAGGGACGTTACCCTTGTGCCGCTCAAACGAAGTATTTGTGTTTTATGGACGCTTGCGCGTCAGGGCGCCATACAAGAGCGAGCCCGCGCCGCCCAGGGCGATGAGCAGGATGATCCCCAGCACGGGATCCCTCTCCGTCCTTTGCCTCGGGGCGAGGCCTGGTGTCTGAGTTACCGAGGGCGTGGCGGAAGCGCCAGGTGGCGTCACCGGCGTAAGCGTTCGGGTCGCCCTGGGCATTGCTGTTGCCGGAGTGGGCGTCCCAGCCCCAAAGGTAGCAGCGGTCTCTGCAGGAAGCGACTGAGATGCGTTCGTTGCCGGCGCCGCCGTCCCCTGCCCGGCTTGGATGACCAGCTTTTGCCCGGGGACGATCACGTTACCGCTCAAGCCGTTCAGTTGCTGGATCTCCAGGATGGTCTTCTTGTAAGCAATGGCGATGCTCCAGAGCGCCTGCCCGGCTTTGACCTCGTGGATAATGGCGCCAGTCGCATCCGGCGTCGCCACCTGCACCGCCTCGATCACCTCGCGGGTTGGCGCCGGGCTGCCGGCGGTAGCGTTCGCCGCGGGTGGAGCCGACCCGCCCACCCCCCAGTCATCTGTAAACATAAAAGTGACGTTGATCCAGTCGTTCACGCCGGGCTTCAAGCCGATATCGATGCTCACCTGGCGAGCCAGGTCGATCCCAAACGGAGCTGTCACCGTCCTGCCGAACTGGTCCTTGCCACCGTTGTAACCGTTGAAGTACGCCGCCTGGGCTTCGGGCATGCCCAGGCCCAGATCGGCGAACATGCGCCGCGGCGTCGGGTCGTTCAGAGAAGCCCAGTAGTTATCGTCGATGTTCCACGGACCCGCTTCGCCCACCCGGACGGCCGCGCCGCTCTCGTAGCTGATATACACCGAATAGTCCCCGCCAGCGATGTAACCGTCCTCGTCGCACAGATGGTTGCCGGCGTTGGCGAACTTCAGGCATTGGTCCGGCAGGGCGACGGTGTAGGCGCCCTTCGAATCGTAGCGTGTGGCGAAGACGCGGTACGTCCGGGCGGCGTTGGGTCGAGCGAGGCCGCCGTGAAGATAGCGCTCGACCGGCCAGCGAGCGTTCACCCAACCCACCAGGCGAGCGTACCCATCCGCTCCCAATTCCCGCTGCAGCACCAGCTCAGAGTCGGCGAGGATTTCGTTCACACGGGCGTTATAACCCATGGCAAGGATTTGCTGGCGTTTCTCCTCGAGGGACAATCCAGACGCGTTGACGATCACCAGGCTCTCCAGCTCCAATGCCTCCAGTCGCTCGACTTCGCCGCGGGCAATCGCCTGAATACGGCTAAACTGCTCCGGAGAGAGCTCCAGGTCTTGCCGCAGCGTTCCCGCCAGGCTGGGGGTGAGGGAAAAGTATCCCAAAACGGGCTTCGCCCCCCAAACCGACTCCCTCCAGGGAGAGGGATAAAGCTCGACCGGCAGTGGCTGGCGCAGGGCGAGCAGCAGCAGCGCGAGCGCCGGCATGATCAACGCCCACTCCCAGGGGAGGCGGCCAGGCGCCAAAATCGAGGGTTTGAAACCAGTTGGCGTCCACATGGCGGGTGTAATTATAGCCCCACGATATGAGAACCAAATAAGGATAAACTTCAGGTCAATATGAGGAAAGAAA
>JAQUAE010000053.1 GCA_028687395.1 Anaerolineales bacterium
TGCTCGGCCCGTGCGCCGGCGGGGCGGCTTACTCTCCCGCCCTCACCGACCTGATCCTCATGGTGCGTAACCACTCCTTCATGTTCCTCACCGGCCCCGACGTGATCAAGGCGGTCACCGGCGAAACCGTCGACCCCGAGAGTCTGGGCGGCACCGGCGTGCACATGAACCTGACCGGCACCGCACACCTGGCGACGGATACCGAAGAAGAGGTGCTGGCACTCACCCGCCGCGTGCTGGGCTATTTCCCTTCCAACAACGTGGAAAATCCGCCCTACCAGGTGCCGGATGACGACGTGCTGCGCATGGACGCCGAGCTGAACAGCATCATTCCGCTCGATCCCAGCACGGCTTACCAGATGCACGAGGTCATCCTCCGCGTCGTCGACCTGGGCACCTTCATCGAGGTGCAACCGGATTGGGCGCGCAACGCCATCGTCGGGCTGGCGCGCATCGGCGGGCACAGCGTGGGCGTCGTCGCTCAGGAGCCCAGCGAGATCGCCGGCGTGATCGACATCGACGCCTCGGACAAGATCGCCCGCTTCGTGCGCATGTGCGATTGTTTCAATATCCCCCTCATCACCTTCGTCGATTCGCCCGGCTTCCTCCCGGGCATGGGTCAGGAGCACGGCGGGATCATCCGCCACGGCGCCAAGGTACTCTACGCTTACTCGGAAGCCACCGTGCCCAAGATCACTGTCATCACCCGCAAGGCTTACGGCGGGGCGTACGTGGTGATGAGCAGCAAGTACCTGGGCACCGATGTGACTTACGCCTGGCCGAGCGCTGAAATCGCCGTGATGGGCGCCGAGGGCGCGGTCAACATCCTGTTCAAGAAGCGCATCGATAGCGCCCCAGACCCCGCCGTTGAGCGTAAGAAGCTGGTGGAAGAGTACCGCTACCAGTTTAACAACCCCTATTACGCCGCTCGAGCCGGCTACGTGGACGACATCATCGAGCCGCGCGAGACGCGCCCCAAGATCATCGCCTCCCTGGCGGCATTGCGGGACAAATTCGCTTCCGCCCCGGCGCGCAAGCACGGCAACATCCCGGTGTGAGCCAGCTTTCAGATGAGATATTACCATGCCATCTGATCTCCTCCTGGCGTTGCTGATCACGCTGGTCGGCATGGGGCTGGTCTTCGGCGCCATCCTGCTGCTCTGGCTGCTGATGCTCGCCCTGATCGCGCTTTCCCGTCGCCCGGCGCAACCCGAAGTAGCCGACGAGAAGGTCGAACGCGACCTTAAACGCCAGGCAGCGGCGGTCGCCGTGGGCATTGCCCTGGCTGAGAAGGACGCCAACCGTATCCGTGAGTTTCCCCTTCCCCCCACTGCCCTGGTGAGCGCCTGGCAGGCGGTGATGCGCGGCAACATGCTGCGCAAAAGAGGTCCATTGAGATGATTTATCGGGTTAAAGTAGAAAACCGCATCTTTACTGTTGAAGTGAAGAATATCCACGCCAACCCCGTCATTGCAGTGGTAGATGGCGAGGAAATCGAAATCTGGCCGTACGGTGGGGGTGGTCCCAAGGCTTATCAAGTGCGCCCGACGGAAGCCGCCAAGTCCACCGCTGATGAGCCAGCAATGCCCAAGAAGGACAGTGCACCAACCGGCAGAGAGGCCCCACCTTCCCCATCCACCAACGCAGCGCTGGCTAACTCCGCCCAGGTGCAGGCGCCCATCCCCGGTGTGATCTACACGATTGCGGTGCACCCCGGCGACGAAGTGGCTCCCGGGCAGGAGCTATGCGTGATCGAGGCGATGAAGATGAAGAACGTCATCCGCGCGACACGCTCCGGCACGATCACCGCCGTGCACGTCTCCCCCGGGCAGGCGGTGCAGCACCGCGACGTCCTCATCGAGTACGCCTAAGTTGATTGCCGCATGGATGTAAACGCAGCGCTGGCGGAACTGTTCAAAGGACTGGCTGGCTTCACCCTGGGCAACGCTCTGATGATGCTGGTGGGCCTGGCCTTGATTGCCCTGGCAGTTATCAAGGAATACGAGCCTGTCCTGCTCTTGCCGATTGGGTTTGGCTGCATGTTGGCCAACATCCCCCTGACCGGCCTCTCGGAGCCGGGCGGCCTGTTTGCCGTGCTGTACAAGGCGGGCATCGACACCGAGCTCTTCCCCCTGCTGATTTTCGTCGGCGTGGGGGCGATGATCGACTTCAGCCCGCTGCTGGCGCAGCCGCAGATGGTCTTGTTAGGCGCAGCCGGGCAGTTCGGCATTTTCGGCACCCTGTTGCTGGCTGTACTGCTGGGCTTCCCACTCAACGAAGCTGCCTCCATCGGCGTCATCGGCGCCATCGATGGGCCGACCTCCATCTTCGTGGCCAATAAGCTGGCGCCGCGGCTTCTGGCGCCCATCGCCGTGGCGGCCTACTCGTACATGAGCCTGGTGCCTATCATCCAGCCGCCCCTGATGAAGCTGCTTACCACCCCCGCCGAGCGGCGCATCCGCATGGAATATTCACCGCGGATCATCTCGCGCCGTGTGCGCATCCTCTTTCCTATCGCCGTGACCGTATTGGTGGGCTTGTTGGTGCCCGCAGCCACACCCCTGATCAGCATGCTGATGCTGGGCAACCTGCTGCGTGAAAGCGGCGTGGTCGAGCGACTGAGCAGAGCCGCACAGAATGAGATCGCCAACGTCGCCACGCTCTTCCTGGGCTTGACCATCGGCTCGACGATGAGCGCAGGCAGTTTCCTGAATTGGGACACGTTGCAAATCCTGGTCCTCGGCCTGGTTGCCTTTACCCTGGACACGGTGGCGGGCCTGCTCTTCGGCAAGCTCATGGCTCGCTTGAGTGGCGGTAAAATCAACCCGCTAATCGGCGCAGCGGGGATCAGCGCCTTTCCCATGGCCGGGCGCCTGGCCGCCAGGGTGGCTCAGGACGAGGATTTCGATAACTTCATCCTGATGCACGCCATGGGGGTGAACACCGCAGGGCAGCTCGGAAGCGTGATTGCCGGCGGGGTATTGTTGGCACTGGTCTTGACCCTGAGCTGACGAGCACATTCCCAGATTGCGATTCAATTGACGGGGAAAATGAACCGGGTTAAACTCTCCATCATCGAAAATATACGTTCCGAACTGATCTCCAATCACAGGAGTAGATATGACTATCAGCCACCTCGCAAGTTCGATCATTGAGTCGCCTACTCTGCGCCTCAATGAGGAAGCCAGGCTCTTGCGTGAACGCGGCGAGGCCGTCATTCACCTTGGGATCGGCGAACCGAAGAACAGAGCGCCGGTCACCGCCATCCTGTCTTCGGCCGCCAAATTGAGCAGCGGTGACGTAAAATACACCCCCACCGATGGGACGCCCTCGCTGAAGAAAGCCATCCTGCGCTACACCGAGGAGAACTACGACAAGGTGGTCGCTCCGGAAAACGTGGTGGTCTCGTCGGGCGCCAAGCTCTCTTTATACTTCGTCATGTTCAGCATCCTCAATCCGCAGGACGAGGTCATCATCCTGGCGCCCTACTGGGTGAGTTACCCACAGATCGTCAAGATGGTCTACGGCGTGCCGGTCATCGTCACCCCCGAGGACGGCTCCTTCCAGCCGCGCCTCGAAGAAGTCGAGCGGGCGCTCAGCTCGTACACCAAGGCGATCATCGTCAACAGCCCGAATAACCCATCCGGGGTGGTCTACCCGGAGGAGTTCATCGCCGCCCTGGTCGAGCTGTGCGAGAAGAAGAACATCTACCTCATCATGGACGACATCTACCACAAGCTGGTCTTCGATGGCAAGCGCGCCGTGCCGGCCTATCGCTACGCTCGCAAGGACATCGACCAATCCAACATCATCGTGATCAACGGGGTATCCAAGCTTTACGGGATGACCGGCTTCCGCATCGGCTGGGTGGTAGCCAGCCGCAAGCTGGCCGAAATACTCAACAACGTGCAGGCGCAGACCGAATCGTGCACCTCGGTGGTGCTACAGGCAGCGGCGGAGGGCGCCCTCAACGGCATGCAAAGCATCGTGGAGAACCTGCGCCTGACCATCGAGAACAACCGCAACGTCACCATGCAGGAGCTGCATTCCTTCACGGACGTGCGCGTGACCAAGCCGGATGGCACCTTCTACTGCCTGCCCGATTTTCGCGCCTACAGTGCCAATTCCACCGAGCTGGCCGAATTCCTGCTGCGCAAGGCGCTGGTAGTCACCGTCCCGGGCGTGGAATTTGGCATGGAAGGGCACCTGCGCTTGAGCTTTTCAGGCACGGTCAAGGACATCTTGCAAGGCGTCGAACGCATTAAGTGGGCGCTCGATCCCAACTCGCCGAACGAAATCTACATTGGTGACCGCAAGCTGGTCAGGGATTGGCTATGAACAACATTCTGGATATTAAATCCCCCGCTGAAGCCCAGGCGGCGGATTTAAAAAGCGATTACGGGCTGGATTACCAGGGTTTTCACAATCTGAACCGGGTGTACTGGAACCTGCCCGTTGAATCCCTCTATGAAGAAGTCATCTTCCGCAACGAAGGCAAGATCACCTTTCAGGGCCCGGTCGCGGTCAACACCGGAAAATACACCGCGCGCGCTGCGGAGGACAAGGTCATCGTTCGTGAGACGTCCACGGAAGGGCATATCTGGTGGGGGCAGTACAACCGCCCGTATAGCGAGGAGAAGTTCAACGACCTGTTCAACCGTATCCAGGGCTTTCTGCAAGGGCGGGACGTCTTCGTCCAGGATTGTTACGCCGGCGCGGACCCCACTTCGCGCCTGCCCATTCGCATCGTGACCGAAAAAGCCTGGCACAGCCTGTTTGCCCGCAACATGTTCCTGACACCGCAGAGCAGTGAAGAATATCGCCGCCACGTTCCGGAATTCACAGTTATCTCCGTGCCAACCTTCAAGGCTTTCCCACCCGTGGACGGCACCGCCGGGCAGACGGTGATTGCCATCAACTTTCCACAGAAGCTGTGCATCGTCGGCAACTCCGGTTACGCCGGCGAGATCAAGAAGTCCATCTTCACCATCATGAACTTCCTGCTCCCCCTGGATGGCGTCATGCCCATGCACTGCTCGGCAAACATCGGCGCGCAGGGTGACGTCGCTCTCTTCTTCGGACTCTCGGGCACAGGCAAGACCACCCTCTCCGCTGACCCGCGACGCCGCCTGATCGGTGACGACGAGCACGGCTGGAACGACGAGGGAGTGTTCAATTTCGAGGCTGGCTGCTACGCCAAGGTGATCGCTCTCTCCCCTGGCGCCGAGCCGCAGATTTACGCCTGCACCCAGCGCTTCGGCACCATCCTGGAGAACGTGGTTTTCGATCCGCTCACCCGCAAGACCGATCTGGACGACGATACTATCACCGAGAATACGCGGGCTTCCTACCCACTCGAATACATCGAGAACGCCGTGCCGGAGATGGCTGGGGGGCACCCGCGCAACATTATCCTGCTCACCTGCGACGCCTCGGGCGTTATGCCGCCCATTGCCCGGCTGACCCCCGACCAGGCCCTGTATCACTTCATCTCAGGCTACACCGCCAAGGTTGGGGCGACCGAGCTGGGTCTGGGGGAGGAGCCGGAGATCACCTTCAGCACCTGCTTCGGCGGTCCGTTCATGGTGCACCACCCCTCAGTGTATGCCGACCTGTTGAAGCGCAAAATACTGCGTTATGGGGTCAATTGCTGGTTGTTGAACACCGGCTGGATCGGCGGGCCGTATGGTATCGGCAAGCGCATCAGCATCCACTACACTCGCTCGATCCTGAACGCCGCCCTCAACGGCGACCTGGCTGAGGTCGAATACCAGACCGACCCGGTATTCGGCTTCCAGGTGCCCAAGAGCTGCCCGGAAGTGCCGGATAGCATCCTGGAGCCTGCCAGCGCCTGGCCAGACCGGGATAAGTACTTCAAGAAGTATCGCGCCCTGGCGTCGCGCTTCGTGGATAATTTCAAGAAATTCGAGGAGAACGTCCCCCCCGAGGTGAAGGTAGCCGGACCGCGGATTTAAACCCCCAGGCGCTGAGCGCCAGCACGCGCCTCTTGCGCTGGGCAAGAAATCCGGATAAGAAATCCAGCCGCGCGTTGAGAGTCTTCATCCCGGGGGGTAACCCCCTGCCTCCGGCGGCGTGGACTCCTGCTTGGGAAGGACGGCAAAAGGGGCAAATTGAGCCAGCAAGCGTCCCGGAAGAGCGCCCTGCAGCGTGACGCCGCCTGGATCGTGCTCGACGCGTTCCACCTGGCCCTGGTTGTGAAAGAGCGCAATCAACCCGCCCTCACGGAAGGGCAGGCGCACCGTCACCGGCGAATATTTTTCGTATAGAATCTGGCTCAGGCGCTTGAGGAGACCAGGCATGCCCAGTCCGGTCGTGGCTGAGATCGCCACCGCATCCGGGAATGCGTTCAGCGACTCTTCGGCTCGCTGCGGCTGCTGAAGCAAATCAATCTTATTTAGCGCCGTCAAGACCGGGATGTGACCGGCTTCGATCTCCTGCAGCGTCTGGTGGACGGCGGTGGCCTGGGCCTGGGCGTTCGGGTGGGTCACATCCACCACGTGCAGCAACAGATCCGCCTCGGCGATCTCCTCCAGAGTGGCGCGGAAAGCCGCTACCAGCGTGGTGGGCAGTTTCTGGATGAACCCCACGGTATCGGTAAACAGCACCGGGTAGCCACCAGGCAGCTCAACGCGCCGCGTGGTTGGGTCCAGCGTGGCGAAAAGCTGATCGGCGACGTACACGTCCGCCGACGCCAGGCGGTTGAGCAGGGTCGACTTGCCGGCATTGGTGTAGCCAACCAGCACCACAATGGGGATGTTGGAGCGCTTGCGGCGCACCCGGTATTGCTGGCGGTGCACGCGCACCTTCTCCAACTCCTGGCGCAGGTGGGAAATGCGCCGGTCGATGTCCCGCCGGTCGACTTCCAACTGGGTTTCACCAGGACCGCGCAAGCCCACCCCACCTACCCCTCCGGCGCGCCCACCTCCGCCGCCCGCCTGCCGTGCCAGGTGCGTCCAGGCGCGGGTCAGGCGTGGCAGGCGATATTCGTATTGCGCTAGCTCCACTTGCAAGGCGCCCTCGCGTGTATTTGCGTGCTGGGCGAAGATATCCAGGATCAACGCGGTGCGATCCAGGATGCGCAGGCGTTCGCCGAAGATAGCCTCCAGCTCACGGGTGTGCCGCGGGGAGAGCTCTTCGTCGAAGAGGATGATATCCGCCAGGGTCTCGTCCGCCAGGCTCTTGATCTCCTCCACCTTGCCTGGTCCAATCAACGTCTTTGAGTGGGGACGATCGAGCTTCTGCGTGGATTGACCCACCACGACTAAACCCGCGGTATCAGCCAATAACGCCAACTCGCTCAACGAATCCTCCAGGGGGAGGAGACCATCTTCACCGCGCAATTGCACCCCCACCAGGTAAGCGCGCTCCCGGCGTGGTAGGGTCGATTCAGGCGTCTTCTTGGCCATTTTCTCCTTTTATCACTCCTGGTGAGCGGGGGTCATCCCTTCAAGGGCTTGCTGCCTGCCAGGGCGAACAGGCGAGCCCAGGCACCCGATTTACTGAGCTGTCACTGACTTCCCGCTTCGCTCATAAGCCAGGCAAGCAGCGTCTCGCCGACCACTTCCAGGCTGTACGGTGATATCTTGTCCAGCGTATCCCGCGTGGTATGCCAGTATGGGTAGTCAAAATCGATGATGTCCACGGCGGGTATCCCAACGCGCTGGAAGGGCACGTGATCGTCCAATAGACGATGTTTTTCCTCGGGGATGAACAGGTGCGCATACCCCAGGTCGGCAGCGATCTGCCAGATATCGGCCGCTAATTCGGGGTGCGAATTCTTCTCCAGGTATAACTCCAGGTCAGCATCGCCGACCATGTCCGCAATCACCACCGCGTCGGGCTTCTGTGCTCCAAGCTGGCGCACGAAGGCTTGCGAACCCAGCAACCACTCCCACCCCATAATATTACCATTATCCTCGGCGTCGAAAAACACCAGCCAGATTTGTCCGGGGTTCAGCTCAGCCTCCGGCACAGCGGGGATGGTCCTGGCCAGCTCGAGCAGCACCGCCACGCCTGAAGCGCCGTCATTGGCGCCCGGCACTGCTTCCTGCCACCGGCTCTCCTGCGCATCCCGGTCGGCGTAGAAACGGGTGTCATAATGGGCGCCGAGGAGCACCCACGGGCGCCCCTCCCCCCATCTGGCGATGATATTCCTGACCGGCTTTCCTGCTTCGCTGGTTTCCTGGTTCTCTACAGTCCACCCCGCTTCTGCAAGCGATGCGGCGATCCACTCCGCAGTTGCTGTGTGAGCAGCGCTCCCTGGCGTGCGCGGTCCCAGGGAGACCTGATAGGCTGCGTCCTGGAATGCCTGTTGCCCATTGAAGCTGTCGAGGTGTTCTCTTGTTGGTACTTGCGTTGGTTGTTGAGGCGTGCAAGCGGCATAGATGAGCAGGGTTATTGTTATTGAGAGGTGTGGGGGTTTTATTGGCATAGGGGTAATTTGGTAATTGGCTATACGCAATCCACGCGGTTAACCGCTTATCTCATCCTTTTTCTGCCCGCTCATCCCAGTCCTACCTCGCCGGTAAACCTCGCCAGGTGTTCGTTTGCCCGAGCAGCATATGCTGCCCCCCGCTCCCGCTTCCCCCTCACTACCCTTTCCAATTCCGGCAAAATGCCAAAATTGGCCTTCATCGGCTGGAAATCCGCCTGGCTGGCGTGGGTCACATAATGGCACAGCGCGCCGGTCATCGTCGTCTCGGGCAATGCCACCAGCTCCTGGCCGCGGGCGTGCCGCGCCGCATTCCACCCCGTCAGGTAACCGGTGGCAATGTTACCCACGTAGCCCTCTACGCCGGTAATCTGCCCGGCAAAGAAGAGGTCCTCACGTACTTTGGAGCGCATCGTCGCCTCCAGATACGCAGGCGAGAAGATAAAAGTA
>JAQUAE010000054.1 GCA_028687395.1 Anaerolineales bacterium
TTCGACCTTGTTGGTCTTGATATGGCGCCAAAGGTGCAACATGATACTACGGTTGAGAGGTGGCGGATTTTGCGGCTGTCTTGTCCGGACTGGCGGCTGGGGAGGGCGTGGGCGTGCCGCTCCCTGTCAACAGTGCTGTGGGGCTGGGGGGCGTCGCGGATGGCGTCTGGCTACCCTGTGTCGTGGAAAGCGCGGCAAGCTTTTCTTCAGCCAGGTCTTGCCATTGTTGCGGGACAGCCCCGAACTCGATCGCGGTCAGCGCTTTCCAATCGCGCAGCGCCGCGGTGCGATTCCCCATCGCTTCCAAAGCGGTCGCCCGCCAATAATAAAAAGCCGCCTTATCCTCCTCGGATTCGATCTGGTTACGCGCCCCATCGATCACCTTATATGCATCCTGATAGCGCTCGGCTTCCAACAAGGCACGCCCTAACCCTATATTCAAAGCAAACCACAAGGGACTCTGTGCTGAACCTGTGTAATTCGCAGCTTCCTCCTGGCGTGCGACCAGCAGGTCGTTGACCGCTTTTTGTCCTTCCCCCAAAGCCAGATAAACGCAACCCCGCTGCAGGGTCAAGCCAGGCATTTTATCGTTCAGCTTTGCTCCCTGCTCGAAAGCATCCAAGGCTTTTCGATAATCTCCCTCGCTTGCTCCTTGGGCCAATAATCGGGAAACCTGCTCATCACTCGCCAGCCGGGCATGGGCTTTGCCCAATGCCAGCCACGCCCAGGCGTCTTTCTTCCGAAATTGCACGTACACTGCCAGCTTGTCCGCCGCCGCATCGTAATCCCCCCCCAACAAGGCAGCCTCACCATACACCTTATAGACCGGCAACAGCGTCTGATCCAATTCAAAAGCCCTTTGGGCAGCTTCCAAGGCCTGGCGGGCGTCACCTTGTTCCATCAATATCTGCGCCCGGTAGAGGTATGGCCATGGGGAATGTGGCAACAATTTTTCCACCATAACTAAGTCCTGTAAGCTCGATTCCACATCCCCCTGCGCCAGGAAGTAGTCTATTCGTTCCAAGTACGCCTCCGCTAGGTTGGGATCGAACTCAATTGCCCTGTCCAAATCATCGTCAATTTCCGCCTTGGGGTCTGCGGCCAGCCGCGCTCTGGTTTTGCCCAGGTAGGCTGGCGCAAAGGAACGATTGACGGAAATCGCTTGGTTATAAGCGCTGATCGCAGCTATGTAATTCCCCTTCAAACGATGGGCTTCGCCTAGGTAGTATAAAATATCGGGCGCATCCGGCTCTAACTTGGAGGCTTGCTCGAAGAAGGTTAACGCCTCCTGCCAATTGCCATTCGTGAGGGCGATTTCTCCAGCACGGTAAGCTTCGCCGCTGATCACGTGAGGTGTGCTCACATAAAACGGCGTCGGTGTATATGTCGCCTCGAGCATCATCCATAATGGGGTCGGGCCGCTTGAGGCCAGCACCGGCGTGGTTTGCGGAACCGGCGCAACATAACCGAGGTAAGTGGGAGTGGGCGTATAAGATGCCAGGGGGGCAGGCGTCCTGGTCCGGCGGACCACCACCTGAACCGGCTTTTTTTCCGTGCCTACGATGCCCACGATTACCGCCACGACCACCACCATCCCGATAACCGCCAGCAGGCTGAGCTGCGAGACCGGGTTTGCCCACAAGGCGCACAAGCCAGAATGAGGGGCATCGGCGATAATCTTGACCTCCCACTTGCGAGGTACGACGAAAAGTGGTTTGCGGTTCTCCGCCGCAGGGAGGGCGCCCATCATGACCAATCCCCTCCGGGCGTCGTCGTTATTGGGATCCAGGCGCAGCACCATTTGCAGGCAATAGGCGCGTTCCTTGCCTGTCTCGACCACGGTGCTCAACCATAACCAGTAGAGGGGATTCTCTTTATCGACCTTAAGGAGGCGAGTCAGCAGGTCGCGCGCCCTGTTCAGCTTGTGCTGGCGGATAGCAGCGATTGCCTCCTGGAGCATGAAATCTTCCGGCATGGCCGTTCTCTGTGGCGAGTGTAGCACAGGCCCGCCCTTCAGGCAAGCTAAAGCGGGCTGGCAGGCAGTTCGTTTTGCAAGTCTGTTAAGTTGTGGGGAGAAACACCGCCCTATAACCCCACCATGATGAGGGGTACGGGCGTAAACACCAGGATGAAAATGATGACACCAAGAACAGCCATCCACCGGCGGCGCATGTCTAGCGGGGTAATCTGATCCAGCGGTTCTCCGTGCAAACCCCCTAGCAGGAGGATCAGTACCGCCCACAACCACCAACCATTCCAGAATAGTCCAAGAATTACGAGCCCGGCCAGAATGAGTGGGAGCAGGCGCGAGGCATTTTTTCCCACCAGCACGTAAATCAAATGCCCCCCATCCAATTGCCCGGCTGGGATCAGGTTGAAGGAGGTGATCAGCAACCCAGCCCAACCTGCCCAGGCAACTGGGTGCAACAACACATCCATTCCACCGAGGGGTAAAGGCTGGCCGGTGAAGAAATAGCGCGCCCAGTACACCAGCGCAGGTAGCCCATCATAACTGCTCGGCGCGGGAAGCAAACGGCCGAATACCACGAATTTTGTAAGCAAATACAGCAGCGAATTGCCTTCCAATTGCATCCCGCTGGCCGCAACCAGCGTCCGGGGCAAGGCGCTGACCTCCGAGAGTGACAGCCCCAGTATCAACACCGGGATGGTGACAATCAATCCCGCTAACGGCCCGGCAATCCCAATATCCAACAAGACGCGTTTGTTTTTCGGCGGCTCTTTCAGTTGGATGAAGGCGCCCATGGTGCCAAATGGGCTCAACGGGAGAGGTAAGAAATAGGGCAGGGTGACGTGGGTGCGGTGATAACGGCCGGCCAGATAATGTCCAAATTCGTGCGCCAGCAAGATGCTCAAGAAGCTAGCTGCAAACGCCAACCCACCCCCCAGGCCCTTGCCAAGATATGGCATTAAAGACCTGAGGTCGGGGGCGGTTGGTCCCTCATACACGCTACCCAACGTGTAGATGAGGCCCGCCAGCACTACGCTGATCACCGTTAGCAGAAACAGCAAGCCATTGATCCATAACCTGGATGGTTTCGGTTGGATGACACCCTGCACCAGCAGGATGACGTGCCGGTCATGTTCCTTACGGAAGAGAGGCGTTACGTTCAAGGGGCGCAACAGCTCAGCCAGGGAATCATAGGCTTCTGCCGAGTCCATGCGCAGGAGACCCCGGTAGCGCAGCAGAAATCCTTTCCCGCCATCACCATGGGTGACGTCCTCGACGTCGAGAAACCGCGAGACTATAGGAGTGTATCGGTCAACCTCATTCGTCAGCATATGCCAATATCAATCAATAAGCCAGGTATTCGGTTTAAAATGTAGGCGGGAGTGGATGGGAGTCGAACCCACCGCGGCCCGCAACGCGACCCGCCACCGGTTTTGAAGACCGGGGAACCCACCGGGACTCAACCACTCCCTCGGCTCATAAGCATACCGCATTGGAGTGCCCTTTGCAAGAGGAGACAGTTCAGAGGAGACAGTTAACCTTTTTTCCAAACAGTTGCAGGGCAGCACTGGTCAATCTGGCTTATAATTATAGAAGTTACGCAGTTGAGCGTGAAAGTGGGGGGAGTCCAAAAAGAAGATTGCAACTGCGTAAGTCCTAAATTAATTAGGGAGGCTCTTTCAAACTGGCACAATCCTTGACCTATGGGCTCCGCAACTGAATTCCAGGGGCTCACCCACCAGGTGGCTACTTTCATTCTCGCCCTCCATGAGCGATCATCCTGACGAAGCTAATAAGAACATTCCTCCAGAACAAGAGCCAGTGTGGACCTTCCGCGGCTATCGCTTGAGAGCCAGCGAATTCACCACTGCGATGGTGCACTTCTTCCGGGCTGAGATTTCCCGCGCCAACGTCTGGCGACAAAGGCTGGATACCACCACGAATTGGGCAGTGATCACCACCGGCGCAGCCATCACCATCGCTTTCAACCCCGGTGGGCATCATGCCGTCATCATCTTGAACACCCTCCTGGTGACGTTATTCCTGTACATCGAAGCGCGCCGATATCGTTATTATGAATTATGGAGTTACCGCGTGCGCTTGATGGAGACAGACTTCTACGCAGCCATGCTGGTGCCTCCCTTCCAACCCGCAGCGGATTGGGCAGAAAGCCTGGCGGAAAACCTCCTGCATCCTGATTTTCCCATCACAATGTGGGAGGCTCTGGGACGACGGTTCCGCCGTAATTATCTCTGGATCTACCTGATCCTCGGGTTGGCCTGGGGAGCGCGCGTTGCTCTCCTGCCAAAAGCGGCCGTGACATGGCAGGAGTTCTTTGCCAACGCTGCGATCGGTGGTATTAGTGGCCAGGTCGTCATCACCATCGGCTTCGCGTACTACTGCTTCCTGCTCATGTTAGGAGTGCTGACCAGTGGGCTGCACCAGGCGACGGGAGAAGTTTTGCCGCGTTACCTGGAAGACGCTCGCGGGGTGCCGGTCTTCAATGGCCTTGAAGGGGCCCGGGGCCGCCCCTGGTTCCGCCTGAGCAAACGCAGGCGCCTGTTCGTAGCCCTGATTATTACCTCCAAAGCTGAAGCCGTCAGCCAGAAAATTCTTCAAGAAATGAAGCGCGGCGTTACAGCCCTGAGCGGCCGTGGCATGTTCACCGGAACCGCCCGCCAGGTGTTGTTGTGCGCCTTGACCATTACCGAGGTCGCTCAGATGAAAGCCCTGGTCCGCGACATCGAAGCGGACGCCTTCGTCATCATTATCCCAGCCCAAGAAGTGTTGGGAAGAGGCTTTCTCCCCTTGCATGCTGAGGAATAAACGAAGGCGCGCCATGCCAAATCCAGCTCCCAGTTCCAAGGATCGCTCGCTCTGGCCTCTGCTCGCCCTGGCAGCGCTCGTCCTGGTGGTCTTTGAAGCCTTCCGTTCGGTTACGGCCGCGGATGCGCCCAGGTCATTCCTGAACCTCGCCTTCGAAATCATCGCCGCGGGCATCATCACTGCGGCGCTCTACCTGGTTCTGCGTCTCTTTGCTCTCAAACAGAGAAGACACCTGGACGAGGCGCGAGGCACAATGAAGCAGCAGGAAATCATCCTGGAGCTCGGTGGTAAGTTGGCAACCGTCTTCGATGGGGAAAAAATTTGCTGGTCGATCATCGAGGGGCTGAAAGGCCCTTTGGGATTTGACCTGTGCGGAGTGAGCATCCATTTGAAACCAGCCATGGGTGGTAGCCCCCAACGTTATGGCGATAAACCATTTTCAGAAGCCATGGGAGACCATGCGCCCATCCCACGCGTGAACGCCCCCCTGCGACTGGGTAGTACCACCTTCGGTAACCTGAGCGTTGAAAACCCGCGCGGCGAGGCGTTCAAACCCAGGGAAATTGCCATCATCTACGCTTGCGCCAATCAAGCTGCGATCGCCTTGAGCAACGCCCACCTGTTTGCAGAACAGCGCAAACAGCAATCGGATGCTGAACAACGCCATAACGAGCTCTATACCCGCGAGCGTTACTTGTCCCTGCTTAACGCGATCACACAGGAAGGTCTGCGCGCTCAGGAGTTGCAACCGATGTTGCAGACCATGACCGAACACCTGGGGCAACTCTTTGAAGCGAATAGCTGTATCCTGGCGCTGTGGGATGACTCGCTCCGTATGGTCATCCCAACCACCGTCTCCGGCGCCCAGCGAGGAAATTTTGCCCTTGCACCCATTGAAGGCGGCGAACTGGCTGCTGTGGCTACCGTTCTCGACACGGGAAGTTCACTGGTGATCGAGGACGCGCTCGACTCCCCCTATATCAGCCCGCGATTGGCTACCAGGCTACAGAGCAGATCTGCCCTCGCCCTGCCCTTGATTTCATCTGAGCAGAAACTCGGCGTAGCCTTGATTTGCTTTCAAGGCAAGCGCGAAATCACCCCAGTCGAGATCAGCTATGGTGAACAAGCCGCCAGCCAGATTGCGCTGGCAGTGTCCAAAGCGCGGGCTCTGGAAATTGCCCAACATCGCGCCCAGGAGTTGGACGCCTTGCAAAGAGCCACGACGGCCTTGCTCACCACGCTGAACCTAGAATCCCTCTTGAGCCAGATTCTGGACGCCGCAATGAGCGCCATACCCACCGCCGAAAAAGGCGCCCTCTACTTGGTGGTGCCGGAGACAGGCCAATTGCAACTCCGCGCTACCCAGGGATTTGCCGACTCGCGCATTCGCTCATTTATCCCGACCTCCAGCATGAGCTACACCGCTCGAGCGGTACGTGAACGAAAACCCCTTCTCCTCAACAACGACGTTAACCCTGAAATCGTCTCGAGGCTCGACGGGGATTTCCCGGAAACTAACGCCATTGCCTCCATGATCGTCGCCCCGCTCTTGCTCGGCGATCAAACCCTGGGCGGGATAACGCTGGGGTCGTTCCGGCGCTACGCCTTCACCCAGGGCAACCTGCAATTGCTGGTCAGCTTCGCGGCCACTGCCACGACGGCCATCCACAACGCCCAGCTCCACGGCGAGGTATTGAAGCAAGCCGTGACGGATACATTAACCGGCCTGTACAACCGCCGCGGATTATTCGAGCTGGGTCAACGGGAGGTCAATCGCGCACACCGCTTCGTGCGTCCCTTATCCTCCATTCTCCTCGACATCGATCATTTCAAGCAAATCAACGATACCCACGGCCATTTGGTTGGCGACCAGATTTTGGCTGGCGTGAGCGCCCAATGCCACGCAGAACTACGCCAGGTTGACCTCTTGGGCCGTTACGGGGGCGACGAATTTCTGGCGCTATTGCCCGAAACCGAACTGGCCAACGCCGTCCTGGTCGCCGAGCGCCTGCGTAAGAAAGTATCCGATTTATCCTTCCCAGCAGAAGAAAAGTTGATCAGAGTATCGATCAGCGTAGGCGTGGCTTTTCTGAAAGAACGCGATACACTGGATACCCTCATCGAGCATACTGATCAGGCACTGTATAAAGCCAAACAAGAAGGAAAAAATCGCATTGCATTTTAACCCACTGGTATGAATAAGATGCCCAACGCACCCATTACTTCTGGACCCCCGAACTCAAATCACCCACTGCGAGATGAAATCGTCGGGGTGGACCGTCAGGTGCCCCTTCTGGATGGAAGCTGGGCGCCATATATCAACCTGGACAACGCAGCCAGTACGCCCCCATTCCGGCGGGTAAGGGAGAAAGTTGATGAAGCCATGGAGGTATACGCCAGTATCCATCGCGGCGCAGGCTTCAAATCCCTCCTCTCCACTCACTTGTACGATAAAGCCCGGCAGGTGGTGGCTGATTTCGTGGGGGCCGACCAAGCTACCCAATGCGTCATCTTCGTGAAGAACGCCACCGAAGCAATCAACAAATTAGCCAACCGGTTCCCGTTTCAACCCGGAGACCTGGTGTTGACTTCAATGATGGAGCACCACTCCAACGATTTGCCTTGGCGCGCCCGCTGCAAGGTGCTTTATGCCGGATTGCTCCCGGATGGCTCTCTGGATGTGGATGACCTCACCACGAAATTGCGCCAGAACGCAGGCAAAATCAAGCTGGTTGCCATCACTGGCGCTTCGAACGTCACCGGCACGATGCCTCCAATTTACGAAATCGCCGAACTGGCCCACCAATACGGTGCAAGAATATTGGTCGACTGCGCGCAACTTTTACCACACCGTCCTATCGACATGGGGCCAAGCGATTCTCCGCGCCACCTGGACTTCATCGCCTTTTCCGCGCATAAGGTATATGCGCCGTTCGGTAGCGGGGGCTTGATTGGTCCGAAAGATTTTTTCGAGGAACAAGCACCGGATTATGTCGGCGGGGGCACCGTCGAGATTGTCACCCTGGACGAAGTGCAATGGACACAGGCGCCCGAACGAGACGAAGCCGGTAGCCCTAACGTGATCGGCGCGGTGGCGCTGGCAGCCGCATTACAGCAACTCAACGAGGCCGGAATGGACGCGCTCGTCGAGCACGAGAAGGCGCTCACCCGAGAGGCGCTCGAACTCCTGCAAGATATTCCGGGGGTGCGCCTGTTCGGTCCTACCGACCCCAACCGGCTCGACGATCGCCTGGGGGTAATCCCCTTCGAGCTGGTTGGCATGCCCCACGCCAAGCTGGCTGCCATCATGAGCTACGAAGGCGGCATTGGCCTGCGCAACGGTTGCTTCTGCGCGCATCCCTATGTACTGCACCTGCTCAATGTCAGTAACGACGAATACCTTTCCTATCGGGCGCGGGTGCTCGATCACGATCGCTCCCACCTCCCCGGCTTCGTACGCGCCAGCTTCGGTTGTTATAACACCCTCGAGGAAGTACACCAACTGGCAGACACGTTGAAGCGCGTCTCCAGCGGGGAGGTGCAAGGCGATTACTTGCCTGACCGAGGGTCGGGATCGTATTACCCCCGCGGTTTCGAGATGCAACAAATGGACGCCTTCTTCACGTTCTAAAGTTGACAGGAATATGAGGGCTGGCCTCGCCAGGCTGGCACGTAGCAACAGGAGAGAACGAATGAAGAACCGCACGCTTCTGATGATTCCGGGACCGATCGAGTTCGACCCGGCTGTTCTGGCAGCCATGAGCGTCCCCACCACAAGCCACGTGGCGCCGAATTTCATCGAAGTCTTTGGACAGGCGCTGGAACGGCTTCGACAGGTGTTCCTCAGCCAGGATGGCCAGCCTTTCATCCTGACAGGCTCGGGGACGTTAGCCATGGACTCGGTTGCCGCCAACCTCGTCGAGCCGGGCGATCTCGCTCTGGTGATCAATACAGGCTACTTTGGCGATCGCTACGCTACCATTCTGGAAAGGTACGGCGGCAGGGTCACCCAGTTGCGCGCTGCGCTGGGTGAGCGGCCTTCCCTGGAGGAGGTCGAAGCTGCGTTGCGCAGCGACCACTTCAAACTGGTCACACTC